>CAYXJH010000071.1:0-11621 GCA_964465415.1 uncultured Gemmatimonadaceae bacterium | reverse complement strand
CCCGCTCGAGGGCTCGGCTGGACGCGCGTTCGGGGTCGGCCGGCAGTCGCGGATTGGCTCGATCGGTGGTGGCCGCGGCGGTGTCGCTGTCGCATTGCGCCGTTCTGCGCCCGCCGGTCGTGCCTCGGTCCGGTGCCTGGGCCTCGTGCGTCCGGATGGTGACGGCGCCGGCGGGTAGCCCGATGTCGCGTGTGCCCGAGTCCAGGTAGCTGCCGGAATGGCCCGGCCGCGAGGGCATGACACTGGCCCCGGCCACGGCGATGCCAAGGGTCGCGATGAGGACCGTCGCGGGCCAGCGTGCGGCCCGGGCCATTTGGAACGCGGTCGGTCTGGGCATTCTGATCAAGGATAGCGCTCCCGGGTCGCGGGCGGAATGGCCCGGGCCGCACGGCGAGCAATCCGTCTGCCTCAGCCCGTCCGGCTCTCCGTTCGGCTCTCCGACACATTGCGGGCGAGTCGCACGGGGAGCCGGACCTCGAAGGTGGTGGCACCGGGCTCGGACCGCACCGTGATCCGGCCCCGGTGCCGGTTGACCACGATGTTGTGCACGATGTGGAGACCCAGCCCCGTGCCGCCGCCGGGCGCTCGGGTCGTGAAGAACGGGTCGAAGATCCGGTCGCGGATGTCGGCGGAGATGCCGGGTCCCGTATCGGTGATCCGGACCACGACGTCGTCCAGGTCCGCCCGCGCCTCGATGCGGAGCGCGCCGCTGCCGTCCATCGCGTCCAGCGCATTGGCGATCAGGTTGGTCCAGACCTGGTTGATCTCGCTGCCGAACGCCTCGATGGCGGGCAGGTCGGGCGCGAAGTCGCGCTCGACCACCACGTCGGGCCCGATCCGGTGACGCAGGATGACGAGCGTGTCCTCCACGGTGGCGCGGATGTCCACGTCCTGAACCGGGGCCTGGTCCAGGTACGTGTAGCTGCGCACCGCCCGGACGATATCGGAGATGGACCGGGAGCTGACCGCGATCTCGTGGAGGAGTCCCCGGGCGGCCAGGGCGGCGCCGAGCCAGCGAAGCACCACTGGGATGGCGGAGTCGTTGAAGGCGCCGGTCACGTCGGCGACCCGCGCGGTATCGAAGCCGTACGCGACGAGCGGAGGCGCCAGGTCCCACGGCTCGTCCACGCCACGCCCCTCCAGCCACTCGCCCAGGCGCTCCTCCTCGATGCTGCACGCCAGGGAGTCGGCGGCGGGAGGGCCGGCGTCGGCGATGGCGGCGTGGATCGCGCCGAGGGTCTTCGTCTCGTCGTTGGACAGGCGGAGCGTGGCCAGCTCCCCGGCGCGCCTGCGCAACGTCTCCAGGGCGTCCGCCATGTGGTCCGTCGCACGGGCGATGGCGGCCGCCGGGTTGTTGAGCTCGTGGGCGAGCCCCGCGGCCAACGTGCCGAGCGACGCCAGCCGGGCCTGCTCCATGAGGGCGGCTTCCGTGCTGCGCAGCCGGCCGGCCATCATGCGGAGCACGTGGGCGGCGGCCTCCGGGCTGGCCGACAGGAGGGACCGGAAGTCCTCCGGCGCGATGACCATGAGCTCGGCGGGATCGACGGCGCGGACCGTGGCCGTCCGCGGCGCCTGCTCCAGCAGCGCCATCTCGCCCAGCACCTCGCCCCGTCCCCGGACGGCAAGGATCACGTCCCGGCCGGCCTCCCGCTTCGTCACCTCCAGCCTACCCTTGACCACCACGTAGAGACCATCCCCCGGCTCGCCTTCTCTCATCACGACCTCGCCCGCATCCACGCGGATGCGCCGGGCCATCCGACAGAGATGGTCCAGGTCGGCCTCACCGAGATCGGCGAAGAGAGGGAGAAGCCGGAGGAATGCCTTGTTGCCGTGCACCCGGTCCTGGTCCCGGTCCTTGGGGGCGTCGGTGGACGAGGGACCCCTCATCTCACTCGCCGGCTGGGGCCATCGAGCGCCGTGCCAGGACCGGCCCGCTCAGGTGGGTGTGGATGAACTGCACCGCCATGGCGCCCTCTCCCACTGCCGAGGCGATCCGTTTGATCGAGCGGTGGCGGACATCGCCGGCGACGAACACGCCCGGCACGCTGGTCTCGAGCCAGAGCGGGTTCCGGGCCGCGGTCCAACCTAGCGGCCGCCCGCCGCCCGGGGCTACGTCCGGCCCGGACAGGATGTACCCGCGGCCATCCCGGGCAACCACATCGCCGAGCCAGTCCGTGCGCGGCGAGGCTCCGATGAAGATGAAGAGGGCGTGGGCGGCGAGTGTCTCGGCCTCCTCGCCATCGCGGTCGGCGATGACGATGGCATCCAAATGCGCGTCGCCGTGGACTTCGACCACCTCTGCGCCCGTCCGCACGGAGATGTTCTCCGTCTCCTCGATCTGGGCGATCAGGTATCGGGACATGGTGGCGTCGAGGGAAAGACCCCGCACCAGGAGGGTGACGCTGCTGGCGAAGCGGGCCAGATACATGGCGGCCTGACCGGCGGAGTTGCCGCCGCCGAGCACGAACACGGGCTCGCCCCGCGCAGCCATGGCCTCGGTGATCGCTGCGCCATAGTACACGCCCATTCCGGCCAGCCTGTCCACGCCGGGCACGTCCAGCATCCGGTACGACACGCCGGTGGCGATCAACAGGGCCTGCGACCGGATCTCGGCGCCGCCCGCCAGTGTGATCACCGGATAGCCGTCCTGGATGCGGAGAGCGGTTGCCTCGGCCGGCGTGAGGATCTCGGCGCCGAAACGGGCGGCCTGGGCCACCGCCCGGCGGGCCAGGTCCCCACCACTGAGCCCCACGGGGAAGCCCAGGTAGTTCTCGATGCGCGAGCTCATGCCCGCCTGCCCCCCCGGCGCTTCCTGCTCGACCAGCAGTGTACGCAGCCCCTCGGACGCGCCATAAACGGCGGCGGCGAGCCCGGCTGGCCCGGCGCCGACGATGACGAGGTCGTACGCGTCGGCCTCCGCGTGCATGCGAAGTCCCACGCCTTCGGCGATCTCGGCTGGCGTGGGACGGGCGAGGTGGCTGCCATCGGGGAAGACCAGGACCGGGAGCGCGGCATCATCGGACTCGATGAGCGCGAGCAGCCGGGCGGCCTCCGGATCTTCTTCCACGTCGAGCCACCGGTACGGGATCAGGTTGCGCGCCAGGAAGTCCCGGGCGCGGTGACCTTCGGCGGACCAGCGGTGTGAGATCAGCCGGACGCCCTCGAAGCGTGGCTGGTAGACGGCGCGCCAGCTGTCCAGCAGGTCGGTGAGGACGGGGTAGAGGTGCTGCTCGGGCGGGTCCCAGGGCTTCATCAGGTAATGGTCGAGGCGGACCTCGTTGATGGCCCGGATCGCGGCCTCCGTGTCCGCGTACGCCGTCAGGAGGACCCGGCGGGCATCGGGAAACAGGACGATGGCCTCCCGGAGGAACTCCACGCCGGTCATGCCCGGCATCCGCTGGTCCACCACGAACAGCGCCACGGGCTGGTCCTTCCGCCTCAGATCCCGGACCGCGTCCAGGGCCGCCAGACCGGAGTCCGCTCGCATGATCCTGTACTCCGCGCCGTACTCCTTCCGGAGGTCGCGAGCCACCGCGTTCAGCACCGCCGGCTCGTCGTCGATGGCTAGGATCACTGGCTTGGTCATGGTTCTCCCTATCCGCCTGCCCGGGCGGGCGCGGCCTGCGCGCTGCTTTCGGCCATGCGCTCGCGGAGCAGGGTATTCAGCGTGTCCGCCTCCAACCGGGCGCGCTCTGCATCCTCGGCCCGACCCGCCATCGTCGCCGCGGAGGCCGCCAGCTGGAGGGCGCGGGCGAGGTACGGTTTCATGTCGCTCTCGCGATAGAAGTCCGTGGCCGCCGCGATGAACTCGCCGGCGGGACCGGGCTCGTTCCGATCGAGGTGCAACTGGGCGAGGCGCATCGAGATGCTGGCCATGAGGTACAGGTCGTTGTCGGACCGGGCGTTCGCCAGGCTGGTCTCGAGTGCCGCCACGGCCTCCTCCGAGCCGTCCTGGAGATCGGTGATGGCCGACGCCGCACGGATTTTGTTCATGAAGCCGGACCAGCCCTCCCAGCCGGCCTGGTCGCCGATGCGGAGCGATTGCTCGAACGTGGACCGCGCCAGGGCCAGCTCCCGGCGCTCGAGCTCGCCCATCCCCACGGCGTAGTAACCGGCGCACGCGCACTCCAGCGCGTTCTCCGCATGCGCCAGCTCCGCCCCGATCCGGGCATGCTCCAGCCCCTCGTCCACCGCGCCGATATCGTAGAGGGCCGAGGCCACGAGCAGGTGCACATCCGCCTCCTTCACCCGGTGCCCGCCGCTGGGTGCGGCGGCGATCGCCTGGTCGATCACCGTGCGGGCCAGGGCGAACTCGCCCAGACGGGCCAGGGCGGTGGCCCGTGACGCGAGGGCGTGGCCCTCGATCTCCGACATCTTGCGACGCCGTGCGATCTCGACGATCTGCTCGAACTGGTCGGCTGCCTTGCGCGGCTCCCGGTCGATGAGCGCCTCGGTCGCGAAGAAGAAGGGCAGGAGCAGGAGCGACTCGATGCCCAGCTCGGCCGCCAGCTCGTTGCTCTCCACCAGGTACGGCTCGCTGCGGGTCGGGAAGCCGGTCACCATGTGGATGGTCGAGATCCAGGACAGCACGCGGGCGAGGCGAGGCCGGTCGTCGATGGAGCGGGCCAGCGTCTCGGCCTCGATTAGCCGCTCCAGGACGCCGGCATAGTCGGTCATCTTGAAGCGGGCCATGACCCAGCCCACGATCGCGTCGATCAGCGCCTCCGGGTGCGATTCCGGGGCCTCCGCGAGGGCGTCATACGCGAGCTGGTAGTGGTCGACCGCCGCGGCGAGGGCATACAGTCTGATGGCGTGCTCTGCGGCTCGCACGGCGTAGTCGGCCGCTCGTTTCGCATCCCCGCCCTCATGGAAGTGCCGGGCGAGGAGGGGCGCCAGCTCGGCGCTGCGATCGGCGAACAGCTCTTCCAGCGCCTTCCCGGCGAGGAGGTGCAGCTCCCGACGGCGCTGCCGCAGCAGCAGGTTGTACGCCGCCTCCTGGGTGAGGGCATGTTTGAAGATGTACTCCCGTTCCGGGTCCCGGGCCTTTACGCGGATCAGCTCCTCGTAGGTCAGCGTGCCCAGGTGCGGATCCACGTTGTCGATCCGGTCCGGTGGTGAAGCGGCCCGACAGACCGTCGCCAGCGCCCGGTAGGGAAAGATCCGACCCAGGACCGCCGCCGTCTGTGCGACCCGCTTGGTGGGATCCGGGAGGCGGTCTATGCGGGCGCCCAGCACGCCGGCCAGGGTATCGGGGATGCTCACGTCGACGATCTCACGCGTCGCGCGCCAGTGGCCGTTCTCGCGGACCACGTGCCCCGAGTCGATGAGCGAGCGGAGCACCTCTTCCAGGAAGAACGGGTTGCCGTCGGACTTCTGGAGGATGGTGGCGCGGACGCTATGGGGCAGCTCTTCGACGTGGAGCAGCTGCCCCAGGAGCGCGCCCGACTCGTCCGCTGCCAGCGGCTCGATGGCGAGCTCCGCCGCCGATTCGCCGAGGGTGGCGCGCAGGCGTTCCAGCAGCGGCCAGCTGGGCGCAGCCCGGTCGGGCCGGAGCAGGCAGAGCAGCAGGAGCGGCTCGCCCAGCGTGAGCGTCGAGAGCTGGGCGAGCAGCTCGACGGACGCGGAGTCCGCCCAGTGGAGGTCGTCGAAGACGAGCACGAGGGGGTGCGCTGCATCGTCCTGTCGCATCCCGCCCCGGACGCACGCCATGACCGCATCGGCGATCCGCTGCACCAGCTGGTCCCCGTCCACGTCCGCCAGGGCGGCGCGGCTCTCCGCCGACTCCACCGCGAGCATGGTCTCCAGCAGTGGCGCGTGTGCGCTATCGACGCCCACGGCTGCGAGGAACCGGGCCAGCGCCTCGCGGACGGCCGCGGGCGTGTCGGCTTCCGTCACCCCGATCATCTGGCGGCCAATCTGTTGCCAGGGATGGTACGTCAGGGCTTGACCGTACGAGATGGCCCGGCCCTCGTACCAGGCATCGCCTTCTCCGCCGGCATCGACCTCGCGGCGGAGCTCCGCCACCAGCCTGGACTTCCCGAGCCCCGCTTCGCCCACGATGGCGATGGCGGCGCCGCGACCCTCGCGTAACGCGGCGAACCGCTCTCGCAGGATCCCCATCTCCCGATCCCGCCCGACGAGCGGCGCTTGGAGGCCCTCGATGCCCCGGACCCGGCCCGGTACCGTCCGGGCCGCCACGACCTCGAAGGTCTCCGCGGGCTCCGTCTTCCCCTCGAGGCTGAGCGGCTCTCGCCCGCGCACGTCGAACAAACCGCGCACGAGCCGGTGCGTGTCGGCGCTGATGAGGACGGTGCCGGGTCGGGCGGCGGACTGGAGCCGGGCCGCCACGTTCGCCGGATCCCCCATGGAGGTGTACTCCTCCTTCACCGCGTCCCCCACGAAGGCCAGCACCGATGTGCCCGTGTTGATGCCGACCCGGATACGGAACTCGACGCCGTAACGCTCCTCGACCGTGCGACCGTACTTCTCGGCCGCCTCGACCAGCCGGATCCCTGCCCGGACCGCCCGCTCCGCGTGGTCCTCCTGGGACACGGGTGCACCGAAGAACGCCAGCACGCCATCACCCATCAGCCGGCTCACGGTCCCACCGAATTCGACCACGCTGGCGTTCATGAACCGGAACGCGCCGTTCATGATGGCGGCCCAGTCCTCCGGGTCGAGCCGCTCCGCCATGGCCGTGGACCGGACCACGTCCGCGAACAAGAACGTTGCCAGCTTCCGCTCGCCCTCCACCGGCCGCGGGGGCTCCAGCGGGTTGCCACAATGGCTGCAGAAGCGAGCGCCATCGGCGTTCTCGGACGCGCAAGCCGGACAGGTGACCATGACGAAAAAGCATCCCTGCGTTCGGGGAAGTCCCGGTGCGACCACCGCAGCAGTCATATCTACGCGGCCGCCCCGCGTGAGTTCAAGGGTGTCGTGCTGTTGTGCGCGCGTACGGTTCCAAATTAGGCTTCGTGGCCGTTCGGCTGGACATCTTCAGGAGATTCGCGATGCGCACGATGGTGCCGATGCTGGCTTCGTTCCTGTTCTTCTGCGTGACTTCCGGTCTGGGCGCCCAGGTGGGCGAGCCGGTCGGGGATACGGTCCCGGATCGCCCCGCGGCGACGACGGTGGGCGACTGGGATGTGAACCAGTCCCTGGGCCCGTCACGAACGCTTTCGTTCGAGACGACGGAGGGGACCTGGCTGAACCTGGACGTGAGCCCCGATGGTCGGACGGTGGTGTTCGACCTGCTGGGCGACCTGTACTCCATGCCGATCGCGGGCGGCTCGGCGACCCGGCTCACGAGCGGCGCCCAGTTCGACTTCCAGCCGCGCTACAGTCCGGATGGCGGATCGATCGTGTTCATCAGCGACCGGGGTGGCGTGCAGAACGTCTGGCTGATGGACCCGGACGGGGGGAACCCGCGCCAGGTGACGCGGGAGGGTGAGCGGGAGGTGAACTCGCCGGCGTGGTCGGCGGACGGGGAGTACATCTTCGTGCGCAAGCACTTCGTGGAGACGCGGTCGCTGGGCGCGGGCGAGGTCTGGATGTACCACCGGTCGGGCGGCGGCGGCCTCCAGGTCACGGATCGTCCCAACTGGCAGCAGGACCAGGGCGAGCCGGCCCCCCATCCGGATGGGCGGTGGGTCTACTACAGCCAGGACGTGACGCCCGGTCCGACGTTCCAGTACAACAAGGACCCGTACCGGGGCATCTACGCCATCCTGCGGCGGGACCTGGTGACGGGCGAGACGGAGCGTGTGACCGGCGGGCCCGGCGGCGCCATCACGCCGCGCTTCAGCCCGGACGGCCGGACGATGTCGTTCATCAAGCGGGACCGGTTGAACACGGTCCTGTACCTGCGGGATCTGGAGACGGGGGAGGAGCGTCCGCTGTGGGACGGTCTCGAGCGGGACATGCAAGAGATCTGGGCCATCCACGGCGTCTACACGCAGTACGCGTGGACGCCCGACGGCCGCGCGATCGTGATCTGGGCGCAGGGCGGGTTCTGGAGCGTGGACGTAGCCACGGGTGAGGCGACGAGGATCCCGTTCACCGCGCACGTCGAGCAGACCGTACACGAGGGACTGCGTTACGCGGTGGACGTAGCGCCCGAGCAGTTCCGGGTGCGAATGATCCGGAACGTGTCGACGAGCCTGGCCGGCGACCGCGTCGCCTACGACGCGCTGGGCAAGGTCTGGCTCACGCGAGCGGCGGGCGGGGAGCCCGTGCGGCTCACCCATGCTGGCTACGACGAGGGCTTCGAATCCCATCCGTCGTTCTCGCCGGACGGTCGCCAGGTCGCGTACGTGACCTGGAGCGACGCGGAGAAGGGGCGGGTCCGGGTGATGGGCGTCGACGGGCGTGGGGCCCGGACCGTAGTGGAGGCGCTCGGACACTATGTGGAGCCGTCATGGTCGCCGGACGGACGGTGGATCGTCTACCGCAGCGTGGGCGGCGATGGCATCCGCGGTCAGACGTTCGGCGAGAACCGGGGCATCTTCATCGTCGGGGCCGATGGACGGACGCCGCCTCGGAAGGTCCGGGATAACGGCGCGGAGCCGCGCTTCGATCACACGGGCGAGCGCATCTACGTCACGACGGGTGGGGGCGCGGGACGGAGTCTCGTGTCCACCGACCGCCACGGAGGGGACGAGGTGGTCCATGTGGAGTCGACCAACGCGTTTCAGATCGTGCCGAGCCCGGACGGGCAATGGATCGCGTTCGCCGAGCGCTTCCACGCGTACGTGATGCCGTTCCCACGGGCCGGCCGGACCGTTCGGCTTGGCCCGGACGTCCGCGCCTATCCGGTGGCGCGGATCAGCCGGGACGCGGGGAACTACCTGCACTGGAGTTCGACTTCGACATCGACTTCGACATCGACTTCGACTTCGACATCGACTTCGAGCTGGGCGGTGCACTGGGCGCTCGGGCCGGAGTACTTCACCCGGCAGCTGGGTGAGACGTTCGAGTGGCTCGGGCAGGGGCAGGGGCAGGGGCAGGGGCAAGGGATCGGGCAGGAGATCGAGCCGGGTACGCGAGAGCCGGAGGCGGCGGGTGTGGACATCGCGTTCATGGCGACCACCGACGTGCCCGAAGGGAGCATCGCCCTGACCGGCGCGCGGATCATTACTATGGCGGGGCAGGGGTGGACGCCACCGGGCGGGTGGGCGCCGGCGCCGGCGTCGCACGAGCCCGTGCTCGAGGAAACGGGGACGCCCACCATCATCGAGGACGGGACGATCGTTATCCGGGGCAACCGGATCGTCGGCGTAGGTGGGGCGGGAGAGGTGGATGTTCCGGCGGGTGCCCGGGTGATGGACATGGCCGGCCGGACGATCATCCCGGGCCTGATCGACGTGCACGCCCACGTGGGCAGCGAGTCCAGCGGTTTGCTGGCCCAGGCGTCGTGGCCGCTCATGGCGAACCTGGCGTACGGTGTGACCACGGCCCACGACCCCTCGGCCAACACCGAGATGATCTTCAGCAACGCCGAGCTCCAGCGGGCGGGGTTGAAGCTGGCGCCCCGGATCTATTCGACGGGGCAGATCCTGTACGGCGCCGAGACGGCGTTTCGCGCGGTGGTGGACAACTACGAGGATGCGCTGTCCCACATCCGGCGGATGCAGGCGGTAGGCGCCATCAGCGTGAAGAGCTACAACCATCGGCGCCGTGATGTGCGGCAGATGTTCACGAAGGCCGCGCGCGACCTGGGGATGATGGTCGTGCCGGAGGGTGGCGCCCTGCTCTACAAGAACATGACCATGGTCCACGACGGGCATACGGGCCTGGAGCATGCCCTGAGCGTACCGGTGGTCTACGAGGATGTGCAGCGGCTGTTCGGCGAGAGCACGACGGGCTACACGCCCACAGTCCTGGTGGCCTACGGCGGGATCTGGGGTGAGAACTGGTTCTATCAGCACTACGACGTCTGGGAGAACGAGCGGCTCCTCGCGTTCACGCCACGCCCCACGGTGGATGCGTTGTCCCGCCGGCGCATGCTGATTCCGGCGGACGATTTCAACCACATCCGGGCGGCCGAAGGGGCCCGGGCCATCGCGGAAGCTGGTGGTCTCATCAACCTGGGCGCGCACGGACAGCTCCAGGGCCTCGGCGCCCACTGGGAGATGTGGACGTTCGTCCAGGGCGGCATGTCGCCGCTGGAAGCGCTGGCGGTGGGGACGATCAACGGGGCCCAGTACCTTGGGATGGAGCAGGACCTGGGCACGCTCGAGCCCGGGAAGCTGGCCGATCTCATCGTCCTCGACGCGAACCCGTTGGACGATATCACGAATTCGGACGAGATCGCGTACGTGATGCAGAACGGTCGGCTCTACGACGCGGCCACGCTGAACGAGCTGGCGCCGCGTGAGCGCTCGCGCCTGCCGCTGCCCTGGGAATAACGGAGGCGCGGTCGCGACGGCGCTAGATGGGGATGCGTACGGTGAATGTGCTCCCGCGCCCCACTTCGCTGTCCACCGCGATCTCGCCGCCCAGCTGATCGACGAGGCGCCGTGCGATGCTGAGGCCGAGCCCGGTGCCGCCGGCGGCCCGGGTCGCGCTCTGGTCGATCTGCCAGAACGGCTCGAAGATGCGGTCGCGGTGCTCGGATGGAATGCCCTCACCCGTGTCGCCGACGGATATGGTGAGCTCGTCGTCGCGGGCCCGCAGCTCGATCGTCACGGTACCCTCCGCGGTGAACTTCACGGCGTTGGCCAGGAGATTCGTCAGCACGCGACGCAACCGCTCCTGATCGCTATGTACGATCGGGGGCGAGTCGATCCGGGTCTCGATGTGGAGATCCTTCAGCTCCGCCTCCGGCCGGAGCAGGCCCACCGTCTCATCGACGAGGCCGGCCAGGTCGATGGGCTCGGCATGCACGACGGCTGGCCCGGCCTCGGCCCTGGCATAGGCCAGGATGTCATCGATGATACGCAGGAGGTGACGCGCTCCGATCCGGGTCCTCTCCAGCATGCCTCGCTGGGCATCGGACACCTCGCCGCCCACCCCCGCGTCGATGAGGTCGGTGTATCCGATGATGGCATTGAGCGGCGTGCGCAGCTCGTGGGACATGACGGCGAGGAAATCGGACTTGGCTCGGCTGGCGGCCTCGGCCTCGTCGCGTGCGCGGACGACCTGGTGGAGGGCGACCTCCAGCTGCCGGCGTCGCTCGGCCAGCTCGACGGCCAGGCTCTCGACGTCCGCGCCTGCACTCTCCAGCTCTTCCCGCAACACGTCACCGGCTCGCTTCATGGCCGCCAGGTTCCTGGCCCTTGCCAGCAGCTCCTCCGGCTCGAACGGCTTGGTCAGGAAATCCTGCGCGCCTGCCCCGAGGAGCTGTAGCCGCAAGGAGTGCTCGGCCACGGCCGTAAGCACGATGACGGGCACGCCGGCCAGCTCCGGCCTGGCCCGGATCTCGTCCAGCAGGTCGGCGCCGTCCATGACGGGCATCATAACGTCGGTCACCACCACGTCGGGCACAGCCACCTGAAGCCGCTCGAGCGCCTCCGCGCCGTTTTCCGCGCGCTCACAGTCGAACTCGGCTTCGAGCGCGCGTGCCGTGAACACGAGCATGTCCGGATTGTCCTCGACGACGAGCGCCCGGGCTCGCCGCCGCT
>CAYXJH010000070.1:10201-11702 GCA_964465415.1 uncultured Gemmatimonadaceae bacterium | reverse complement strand
AGGGGATAGACAAGTAGGAGTTCCGGAAACGAGTAACGGGTCACGGGGACGAGGCGGCCCGGTACAGGCGTTCGCGGAGCACAACGGATTCCACGGACGCTGGCATAAGATACGCGACCGGCTCTTCGGCCGCGATCCGGCGTCGGATCTCCGTGGAGGAGACATCGACCCTGGGCACCTCGACGACGTGCCCGCTGGTCACGTCGAGGGCCGGTTTGCCGGACCGAGCGAACCCGACGACCGTGGCCAGACGCCGGATCTCGCCAGGCTCCCGCCACGTATCCAGCTCCGCGAGCTGGTCTGCGCCGACGACCAGATACAGGTCATCGCCCGGGGATGTGGTCCTGAGCTCCCGCAGCGTGTCCACCGTGTATGACGGTCCGTCGCGCCGGATTTCCGCGTCGGACACACGGAACCGGTCGTCATCGCCGATGGCGGCGCGAACGAGATCGAGTCTGATGGTGGCCGCGGTCATATCCTGGCCGATCTTGTGGGGCGGGACCGCTGCGGGGACCCAGAGGACCCGGTCCAGGCCCAACCGGAAGTGGACCTCCTGGGCGACGATCAGGTGACCGATGTGCGGCGGGTCGAACGTCCCGCCGAAGACGCCGATTCGCATGGTCTGTCGTCTGCGTTCCGCTGCGTCAGCCCACTCCGCCCGCCACCGCCCGGGCCTCGGGGCTGTCGGGGTAGGCCCTGAGCAGCCGCTGTCGGGTTTCTTCGATCTCCTCGTCGTACTCCAGGGCCTCGTAGATCTCGATCATGCGACGTAGCGCCTGGGGCGCGTACGAGGTCCGGGGGTAAAGCCGTACGAGGTCCTCGAAGTAGATGAGCGCGGAGTCGAAGGCGCGGCGACGCTGGTACCATTCGCCGCTTTCGAATGCCTTGGCGGCGAGCCGGTGCCACATGTTGCTGACGATCTCGGTGGCTCGCTCGGCGTGCTCGTGATCCGGAAAATAGTCGACGTAGGCCTGGCAGTGATCGATGGCGGCGCGCGTGTACTCCTGGTCCAGCTGGGGTCTGGGGGACAGCTCATTGTAGCTCCGGCAGGCCATGAAGCGGGCCTGCGCGGCGAGGTCCACGCGTCCAAGATCTCCGGCGAGGGCCGAGAACCGGCTACCGGCGGTGACGTACTCGCGTTTGTTGAAATGCGCCTCCGCAGCATAGAAGCGCGCCTGGTGGACGCGCGGATCGGTACCGCCCACCAGCGTGTACTGGTCGAAGTGGCGAATGGCGTCATCCCAGCGCCGGTCGTTGAAGTGTTCGACGCCGCGGGTCCAGAGGTCCTCGGGCGCGACCTGTGTGAGCGGCACTTCCCGTGCTCCGCATGCGGACAGGACGACGGCGGCCAGGGCGAGCGCCGCCACACCAGCCGCCGATCTGCGTCGTGGGCTTCTGTTCACTGCTTCCGGATCCCCTCTATGATTTCGGCCAACATCAGCATGCCGTCGACCTCATACACGAAATCGTGCGCGAGTTTCCCCTCGGTCCTGCGACAGCC
>CAYXJH010000070.1:0-10101 GCA_964465415.1 uncultured Gemmatimonadaceae bacterium | reverse complement strand
GTCGGCGGTGGCCACGGTCAGAACGTGGTATCCGGCGGAACGGGTCTCGGGCCGAAGCGGATCTCGTCGATCCTGCGCTGGGCACGCTCGACCAGCGGACCGGTGCGAGCGGGGCTGCGCTCGATGACCTGGCGGTACGCTTCCAGCGCATCATCGAACCGCCCGATCCCGTACAGAAGATCGCCCCGGTCCAGCCAGGCCTGATCGAGAAAGTGCTCCGGCTCGCCTAGCCTGATCATGGTGTCCAGGTGTTCCAGCGCGGCGGTCGCACGGCCGTCTTCCCGCGCCTCCCTGGCCAGGCGGAACGAGCAGCTGCCCATGTGCCAACGGGCCTCGCCGAGAAGGGTGCGCCAGCGGCGCTCGTCGGTTCGGGCCTGTGTGTTGAATGCCGAGAAGTATTCGACGGCGACGTCGCAACGTCCCACTTCTTCCTGGAGCCGGCCCAGCTCGTAGAGGACGAGGGGGGCCGAATCCTGCGCCATGGTGCTGAGCGCCCGGACGTAGTAGGCCTGGGCCTGGTCGGTCTCGCCGCGTTGGCGGTGGAACCGGGCCACCTGGAGCACGTACCCCGGTGCCCGGATCTCCGGCCTCAGCCGGATTGCTGCATCGAGTGCGACCGCTGCGCCGTACACATCGCCGCGTCGGGCGGCTCGATCGCCCACGTGCAGGTAGTTGTAGACGGCCTGGTCCGCCAGGTCCGGGCTACTGGACAGCAACTCCTGGTAGATCGTGGTCATCTCCGGCAGCTGACCGGCACGGGCGTACGCGTGGGCCAACCGAGCGCGGGCCTGTTGATCGTCGCGTTGCACCACCGCGAGCCGGTACTCCGCCAACGCCGCCTGGTACGCGGAATCAGCCCAGAGGCGATCTCCCCGGGCGACCGCCGTCTCGTTGTCGCGGCATCCCGCCAGGAGCGTGACGGTGGCGAGGACCATGACCAGCCCCGGCCTCATGACCGCTCCAGGAGGTGGAGGTAGGCGCGGACGCGCGGGCTCGTCGGATCCTGGGATCGGCACTCCTCCCACTCCTCACGGGCCCGATCGCGCCGACCCGACCGGTAGTGGACCAGGCCCAGGTTCAGCCGGGCTTGCAAGAACCGACCGTTTCCGTCCAGTGCGCGCTCCAGCTCGACCTCGGCCGCGTCCAGCTCACCCAGCTGCATCAGGGCTTCGCCCAGGCGGTTGCGGATGTCCGGGAACGCCGGTCGCAGCTCCAGAGCCCGACGCAGCTCACCCACCGCCTCGGCAGGTGCGCTCGCCGCCATGTAGAGCTCGGCCACGGCCCTGTGCCCGTTGGCGAGGCGGGCTGAAACGGATGCGTTGAACCGGCCGCCGATCCGGGTTTCACAGCGGGCGGCGCTATCGACGGCATCGGTGGCCTCGTCGAACCGGCCCAGCTCGTTCAACGTGATGGCCCGGCTCAGGTGCGCATCGATGTAGGCGTCGTTCTCGGCGAGCGCCAGGTCGAACTGCTCGAGCGCCTCCTCGGGCTGCGCCAGTAGACTCAGACAGAGGCCCATGAGGTGGCGCACATCGGCGAAGTGCGGCTGGTTCTCCACGACCTCCCTGGCGTCGGCCAGGGCCGCCACATAGTCGCCTCGCTCGAAGGCGGCTCGCGCCCGCGCCAGCAGGATCTCAGCCTCGTTCGTCATCACCGGAACCTATGCCAGACCCCGGAGCGCGTCGAGCCCGGCCACCTGGTAATCATCGGACCAGGCCATGCGCCTCCAGCTCGGCCACACCGGCGGCGACGCGGTCGCTGGACTCCCGATCGCGGGCCCACGCCAGCAGCTCGTCCAGCCCGGTTGCCAGGTCGGTCGTGGCCTGGAATCCGAGAATGTCGGACGCGTGCGACGGGTCGCCGAAGCAGTGGCGGATATCACCAGCGCGATAGCGCCCGTTGACCTCCGGGGCGATGTCGACGCCCAACCGCTCGGCCAGGACGCGGGCGACCTCGAGGACAGGCGTCGCCCTCCCGGTGCATACGTTGTACGCGCCGCTGATGTCTCCAGTCGCGCCCAGCGCGGCCTCCACGGCCCGGGCCACGTCGTGGACGTGGATGAAGTCACGGCTCTGGGCGCCATCCTCGAAGATGAGGGGCGGGTTGCCGTTCTTCAGGCGGCTGATGAATATGGCCGCGACGCCCGTATACGGGTTCGACAGCGCCTGCCGCGAGCCGTACACGTTGAAGAAGCGGAGCGCGACGGTCGGGATGCCGTACGCCGGGCCGAACGTCAGCGCCAGCTCCTCCTGCGACTTCTTCGTGACGGCGTAGACGCTGGTGTGTTGCGTCGGCTTGGTCTCGCTCGTGGGGACGGGGGTGAGGTCACGGCCGCATTGAGGGCACGCCGGCTCCCATTCGGCGGCGGCCAGGCGATGGGTGGGTCGGGGGCTCACCGGGATGTCGCCGTGCTCGCCACAGCGATAGGAACCCTCCCCGTAGATGCTCATGGAGCTGGCCACCACCAGGCGCCGGAAGCGCCCGGCCTCCCGCACCATTGCCTCCATCAGGATACCCTGCCCTGCCACATTCACGTCCGTGTAGTAGGACGGATGATACATGGACTGCCCGACTCCCACCGCCGCCGCCAGGTGGACGACCTCGTCCACCCCCTCGAGCGCCTCCGTGACCGCACCCCGGTCCCGGAGATCACCCCGGACGAAACGCAGGGCTGGATGCCCGTCCAGGTGCGTGAGGTTCGCCGGCCGGTCGCCTTCGTGGACCTGGGAGTCGAGGTTGTCCAGCACAGTTACGGACCGCCCCGAGCCGATGAGCCGATCCACGGTATGGGACCCGATGAACCCGGCGCCCCCGGTCACCAGAATTCTGCCCGTTGTCATCGCCCCTAGGCCTGCTCGACGTTCTGGGCGACCCGGGGCGCGTCGAACCCCACCGCAGGCCTTCCGACGCTCCAGTACTCGAATCCCAGCTCAGCCATCTTCTTCGGGTCGAACAGGTTCCGTCCGTCGAAGACGATGGGGGCGGCCAGCAGGCCGAGCAGCCGCTGGAAATCCGGACGACGGTAGGGCCCCCACTCGGTCACGATGAGGAGGGCGTCGGCGCGGTGCGCGGCGTCGTAGTTGGTGGATGTGAACTGCACCCGATCCCCGAAGGTCCGGCGCGCCACGTCCATGGCCTCGGGGTCATGTGCCTGGACCCGTGCGCCCCGCTCCAGCAGCCCTTCGATCACCACCAGGGACGTGGCCTCCCGCATGTCATCGGTGCCCGGCTTGAAGGACAGCCCCCAGACTGCCATGGTCCGGCCCGTCAGGTCCTCGCCGAACCGGGATACGACGGCGTCCAGCAGAAGCCGCTTCTGCGCCCCGTTCACTGACTCAACCGCCTCCATGATGCCGGCGTCGATGGAATGGGCGCGGAGCGTCCCGATCAGCGCGTTCACATCCTTTGGAAAACAGCTACCGCCGTAGCCGACCCCCGCGAAGAGGAAGGACGGCCCGATCCGGTCGTCCGAGCCCAACCCCTGACGCACCAGGTCCACGTTCGCGCCCACCGCCGAGCATAGCCGGGCGACGGTGTTCATGAACGAGATCCGCGTCGCCAGCATGGCATTCGCCGCGTACTTCGTGATCTCGGCCGACGCGATGTCCATGAACAGGATCGGGTTCCCGGTCCGGACGAACGGCGAAAACAGCTCCTCCAAAGTCTCGCGGGCGTAGTCCGAGTCCACTCCGACCACCACCCGGTCCGGCTTCATGAAGTCGTCGACGGCGCCCCCCTCCTTCAGGAACTCCGGGTTCGAGCACACGTGGACCTCGTGGTCCGTACGCGCTTCGATCGCGTCTCGCACCTTGCGGGCGGTACCAACTGGGACCGTGCTCTTCGTGACCACCACCTTCCGGCCGTTCATGTTCTGACCGATGCTGTCCGCCACCGCCAGCACGTGTTTCAGGTCGGCGCTGCCGTCCTCTCCTGGCGGAGTTCCCACTGCGATGAAGATCACGTCCGACTCCCGGACCGCGTGACCCACGTCCGTCGTGAACCGGAGCCGCCCGGCCTCCAGGTTGCGTGCAACCAGGGGCTCCAGACCCGGCTCGTAGATCGGTATCTCCCCGCCGTTGAGTCGGTTGATCTTCTCCTCGTCGATGTCGGCGCAGATCACGTCGTTGCCCATTTCGGACAACCCCGCGCCTACCACCAGCCCGACATACCCCGTCCCGATGATCGCTACGTGCATCGCTCAGTGTTCTCCACGTTCAGGTGTTGCGCACAGTACCCACGGAGGCGCCGGATGGAAACTGTTCTTGCCGGCACCGTTGCAACAGCCCCTTGCTCATACTCCCGCAGTCGACGTCGGCGAACGGGCGGCCGCAGAGTCTCGCCATGCCGTTTCGATGCGATCCGCCCACGACGTCAGGGTGTGACGGTCGAGGAAAAGGGCCCGCCCTGCCTTCCCCATCCGGATCCGTGTCGCGGTGTCCGACACCAGCTCCAGGATGGCGGCGCCCAGCGCGTCAGGCTCCCTGGCCGGGACCAGCCGCCCGGTCCGCCCGTCCTCGACGGTTTCCGCGATCACCCCGTGGTCCGTGCTGATCACGGGTAGCCCCGCCGCCATGGCCTCGAGGATCACCAGCGGTTGACCCTCGTACCGATAGTAGCTCGGAAAGACGAACAAATCCGCACTTGCCAGCACCTCGTCCTTTGCCTCGCCGTCCACGACGCCCACGAACCGCGCCCGCTCGCCGAGCCGGTCCCGGAACGGTGCGGCCGCACTGCCATCGGCCGCCGTTGCGAAATCTCCCGCGAAGATGAACTCCACGTCGTCCCTCTCCGCCAGGACCTTTTCCGCCGCGGCCAGGACGTCCACGAACCCCTTTGTCCGGTTCAGCGTGCCGAGGTACAGGACCCGGACAGGACGGGCGCCGTCCTCCGAATCCGACGCCTGTGCCCCGATCGGCGATGGGCGGCTCGTGTCGGGCACCCCGTAGGGGACGACGACAACCCGATCCAGCGGCACCACGCCGTCCAGGTCGCCTCGGAGCCGCTCGCCCAGGACCATGACCCGGGCGGCGCTTCCCAGAGCGAGCCGCGACACGGCGCGGATGAGGGGTCCGGTATCCCGGAAGAACTTGCAATGGCCCCCGTTGAGATGAACGACGGTCGGAAGTCGCATGAGGCGGGCTGGCAGAAGGAACAGGCAGTCCCGGAGCAGGCCCAGCCGGTTCTGGGCCACCGGCACGTGAGCCACCTCGGGCCGGTGCCGGATGACCGCCGCGGCGAACCTCAGTCCGTGGATCGCCGCGAGCAGGACGTTACGAACGTCCAGCACCCCCAGATTCGACAGTCCTCGCCGGTCGGAGGTGTCCACGTGTAAGATCGTGAACCGGTCCGCGAGCGGAGATGCCAGCAGGTTCCGGGTGATCACGGACCCGCCATGGAAGGGCGGTGGGGTTGGCCCCACCAGTAGCACCTTCATCCGGTCACGCCCTCCCGGACCGCGTCGATGACGGTGTCGAGCTGCGACTCGGTCAGTTCGGGATACACCGGCAGGGACAGCACCTCCCGGACCGCCTGCTCCGCCACCGGCAGGTCCCCCACACGGCCTCCCAGCGGGGCGAAACATTCCTGGAGATGAAGCGGAACCGGGTAGTAGATCCCGCTTCCCACGCCCGCGGCGTCGAGGGAGGCACGAAGCGCGTCGCGGCTGGTCGCTCGAATGGTGTACTGGTTGTAGACGTGACGGTTGCCCGGCGCGACGGGTGGTGGCCGGACGCCGTCCAGGCCAGCGAACGCCTCGTCGTATCGAGCGGCGTGTCGGCGCCGAGCTTCCGTCCAGTCCTCCAGGAACGGCAGCTTGGCCGAAAGGACGGCGGCCTGGAGCGCATCCAGTCGCGAGTTCGTCCCCACCATCTCGTGATGGTACATCTGGCGACCGCCGTGAACCCGTAGCTTGCGAAGCCGGTCGGCCAGCTCATCGTCGTGCGCCGTCATCAGCCCGCCGTCGCCGAACGCGCCCAGGTTCTTGGTCGGAAAGAAGGAGAAGGCACCGACATCGCCCAGGGAGCCCGCCCGACGCCACTCGCCGTCCATCTGCTGAGCCGCGTCGATGGACTGGGCCGCGTCCTCGATCACCGCAAGCTCTCGTCCGCGAGCCAGATCCAGGATGGGAGCCATCTCCGCCATCTGGCCGAACAGGTGCACCACCACGATCGCCCGCGTCCGTGATGTGACGACCGCCTCGATCGTTTCGGCGGTCATGTTGAACGTGGCCAGGTCGATGTCGGCGAACACGGGCCGGGCACCGGCATTCCATACGGCGCCCGCCGTGGCGAAGAACGTGAACGCCGGGACCACCACTTCGGCGCCGGCCTCCAGCTCCAGCGCACGCACAGCCAGGAGTAACGCGTCGGTCCCGCTGGCGCAGGCGATGGCGTGCGGCACACCGACCCGCTCGGCGAGGTCTGCCTCGAGTCTCTCCACCGGCGGGCCCAGTACGAAGCGCTGGGACCGGACCACATCCAGGAGCGCGGGCTCGACCCGATCGCGGATCCGGGCGTACTGGGCCTGAAGGTCCAGCAGGGGCACGCTCATGCTTTCCTCCCCGACCCGACCGGCCTAATATGCCAGCGCCGGAGCGCCGAGCTCGATTCGTCTATCAACTGTAGAGCCATGTCCGACCGAGTCCTCTTGACGGGAGCCGCCGGTTTCATCGGTAGTCACCTCACCGAGCGGCTGCTGCGGGACGGCGCCACCGTCATTGCCGTCGACAATTTCGACCCCTTCTACGATCCTGTCGAGAAGCGGGGCAACCTGGCCGGTGTCCGGGATCATCCCCGCTTCGAGCTCCTGGAGCTCGATTGCGCCGATGCCGAGGCGCTGGACGCGGGCCTGGCCGGACGATCCTTCGAGGTGATCGTGCACCTGGCGGCCAAGGCCGGGGTCAGGCCGTCCATCGAGGATCCGATGGGCTACATGCGCGCGAACGTGGTCGCAACTCAGGCCATGCTGGAAATCGCCCGGCGCCGGGGGGTGGACCGGTTCGTCTTTGGCTCGTCGTCATCGGTGTACGGAAACGCGAGCCGGGTCCCCTTCGCCGAGGCCGACCCGGCCGATCGCCCCATCTCGCCATACGCGGCCACAAAGCGGGCGTGCGAGCTGATCTGCCACACATACCATCACCTGTACGGAATGGGCGTGGTGTCGCTGCGGTTCTTCACCGTGTACGGCCCGCGCCAGCGACCCGACCTCGCCATCCGGAAGTTCGCCACGCTGATGCTGCGCGGCGATCCCATTCAGATGTTCGGCGACGGCTCCACCCAACGTGACTACACGTGGATCGACGACATCCTCGCGGGGGTGACCGCTGCGATCGACCGGACCCGTACCGTACCCGGCGACCACCAGATCATCAACCTGGGCGGCAGCCGCACCACGTCGCTCTCCCGGCTGATCGAGCTGCTGGCTGACGCGCTGGAGGTGGAGCCCCGGATCGATCGACTGCCCATGCAGCCCGGCGACGTGATCCGGACGTGCGCAGACGTGTCCCTGGCGAGCGAGCTTCTGGGGTACGAGCCCGCCACTCCCATCGAGGAGGGCATCCCACGCTTCGCGGGTTGGATCCGGGATCGATGACGTTCCATCAGCCCAGACGGGCGCCCGACGGCCGGGCCCTGCTCAACCTGGGCTGTGGCGCCCGTACCCATCCGGACTGGACCAATGTGGATTTCTCGCCGTACGCGAGGCTGGCGGGTTGGCCTCGGCTGTCGTCGCTGGCGACCCGCATCGGCCTGATCTCCGCGGAGCGGTACCGCCTGCTGCGGGCGGTGGACCCGGCCATCATCCACCACGACCTGCGGCGGGGCGTCCCCTTCCGCGATGCCGGCTTCGATGCCGTCTACCATTCCCATTTCCTTGAGCACCTGGACCGGGACGCGGGACGAAGGTTGCTGGTGGAGTGTCACCGCGTGCTCAAACCCGGCGGCGTGCTGCGCGTGGTGGTGCCGGACCTCCACCGTTTGAGCTCCGCGTACCTGGAGAGCTTCGCCGCGATGGACCGGGACGGGACGAAAGGCGAGGCACTGGACCGTCATCACGACGCCACGGAGGCGCTTATCGGCCAGATGGTGAGACGGGACTATACCGGTCGGGCGGACCAGCACCCGGTGCTTCGTCGAGCGGAACGGCTGATTCGCGGTGACGCCGCGCGTGCCGGGGAGCTGCACCGCTGGATGTACGACCGCCATTCGCTCGGCGAGCTCCTCGCCCGTGTAGGGTTCCACGAGGTTCGGGAGGAAGCGGCGGACACGAGCAGGATCCGCGGCTGGGCCGGCTTCGCCCTGGATACCGAGCCCGACGGCTCGGTCTACAAGCCAGAGTCCCTGTTCATGGAGGCGGTCGCCCCCGACGAATCGGCGGACTGATCTCCCGGCGCTTCGGCTACCGCCCGGAGCCAGAACGCCGCGCGCCCCGCCTGGCCCAACCGGTTCAGCTCCCGGGCCCGCTCCTCGAACGCGGCCATCTCCGGGGGGCTGAACACGGTGCCGCGTCCGCCGTATCCGTGGGACTTCTCGTCCACCAGCGATATTCCCCGGCGGTACTGCTCGCTGCCCCAGAGCTCGAACGAATCGCTGTCGTAGCGCACACCCTCAACCTCGAGGCCCGTCTGGCCGGCCAGGAGCCGGATGCTAGCCTCGGTATGGACGTGCAGGTGGCGAGGCGCGTCGAGCTCGACCCAGTCCGCCCCGAAGGTGCGCCAGCTCTCCGCCGCGACAGGCATGCGCACCAGGATCCGACCGCCGGTCGCCAGCCGGTCGCGCGCTGCCCTGAGCGTGACGGCCGGGTCGACGACGTGCTCGAACGAGTGGTGGAACATGATGAGATCGAATGGGCCGGCCGCGGCCTCGATCCCAGCGGCCAGCACACGGACCCCGCCGCCGTAGTCGAGGTCGGCCTCGAGGAACGGGTCGACGCCGAGCAGTCGGCGGAACCCGCTGTCATAGAGCGCCAGCAGGATCTGGCCGGACCCCGCCCCCACGTCCAGGATGGCCGAGTCCATATGCAGCCCGGCAGCCCGGACCCATTCCAGGTCCGGCGTGATCCCCCGCGCGCGGGCCAGGATCGCCCCGATGGGGTCAAAGCCGCCCAGGACATGCCGGGCCAGACGTCGCCTGAGCCATCGCCTGATTGGCGGTGCACGATATGGGCGGTCGAACGAGTAGTAGGGGGGCGCGTAGTATCGGGACAGGTCGTCGGGGACCTCGCGGATCTGCAGCACGCCGCACCGCCCGCACTCCTGGTACTCGAACGGAGTCCGGGTACCGAGCATCATCTCTCGCGCGGTGAACGGCCTGTTCCCATCCTCGTTGCCGCAGATCCGGCAGGGCTCCAATGTCTGGCGGCTTTCCTGGAGGGGGTCCCTTCGGTACAATACGCCTCCTCGTCAACCGATCGGATGGACCATCAATGCGCGTTCTGATTACCGGCGCAGCCGGCTTCCTGGGATCCCACCTCTGCGATCGCTTCCTGGCCGAAGGCCACCAGGTGATCGGGATGGACAACTTCATAACCGGCAACGCCGACAACATCGCCCACCTGTTCGGCCGGCCGGATTTCCATTTCGTCGAGCACAACGTAACCGACTATATCTACGTCGAGGGGGCGCTGGACGGGGTGCTGCACTTCGCCAGCCCGGCCAGCCCGATCGACTACCTCGACATGCCGATCCCCACGTTGAAGGTCGGCAGCCTCGGCACCCACAAGACCCTCGGTCTCGCGAAGGAGAAGGGCGCGCGCTACCTCCTCGCCTCCACGTCCGAGGTCTACGGGGATCCGCAGGTCCACCCCCAGCCCGAGACATACTGGGGTAACGTGAATCCGGTCGGCCCCCGCGGCGTGTACGACGAAGCCAAGCGGTTCGCAGAGGCCATGGCCATGGCCTACCATCGCTTCCACGGCCTGGACGTACGGATTGTGCGCATCTTCAACACGTACGGCCCCCGCATGCGGCCAGGGGATGGGAGGGTCGTGTCGAACTTCATCGTCCAGGCCCTGCGCGGCGACCCTCTTACGGTGTATGGCGATGGGTCCCAGACCCGATCCTTCTGCTACGTCGACGATGAGGTCGACGGGATCTACCGGCTGTTC
>CAYXJH010000069.1:0-11718 GCA_964465415.1 uncultured Gemmatimonadaceae bacterium | reverse complement strand
GCGCGGCTCTACGCCCAGCGCCGCGGCGACTACGACCGCGGGGCGGCCCGTGAGTACGCGGCGTCCCGGCTGGACCTGGAGGCGCTCCAGCCGGTGCTGGCCGGCGAGATTCCGCTGGTCGTCCAGGCGCACAGGGCCAGCGACATCATCGGCGCGCTCCGGATCGCCGCGGACTACGACCTCCGCCTGATCCTGGCCGGAGCGACCGAGGGCTGGATGGTGGCGGGCGACATCGCCCGGGCGGGCGTGCCCGTCGTGATCCGGGTCATGGAGAACCTGCCCGGCAACTTCGAACGGCTGGGCGCCCGGTACGAGAACGCCTCGCTGCTCCGCGAGGCGGGTGTCCGCGTGGTGCTGACCAGCGGCGACACCCACAATGCGCGCAACCTGCGCCAGGAGGCGGGCAACGCCGTGGCCTACGGGCTCCCGCACGACGAAGCGCTCCGGGCGGTGACGAGCCACCCGGCCGAGTTGTGGGGGCTAACCGACTACGGGACGCTGGAGGCGGGCAAGGTCGCCAACGTCGTGGTCTGGGGTGGCGACCCGCTGGAGATCTTGACGCCGGTCCGGCACGTGCTCATCCGGGGCAGGGACATCCCGCTGGTCAGCCGGCAGACGGAGCTGCGGGACCGGTATATGGACCTGGAGGATCGGGAGCGGAGCTATCCGAGACGGTAGGCGTCGCTGACGGGGTCGCGTCGGAATCGTTGCGTTCCTGCGTGGGCGGGTGAATGATCGGAACTCATCACAGGGGCCGATCAGCCTGTTCATCTCACTCCCGGGGACCGGTACCATGAACCTCGTCATCGGTGCCACCGGCCAGCTGGGCACGGCCGTGGTGCGCAAGCTAGTTCAGGACGGCAGGCAGGTCCGGGCGTTCGTCCGAAGGTCGTCCCGGTATCGGCACCTGGAAGGCCCGGACGTGGAGCTGGCGTTCGGGGACCTTCGCGATCCGGCCAGCATCGACGCGGCGTGCGACGGCGTCGACACGGTCCTGGCCACGGCCACCGCCGTAGCGCCATCGCCCGGTGGCGGCGGTCTCCGCGACGTCGATGACCGCGGGTACGCCAGCCTCATCCGGTGTTGCGCTCGCCACGGCGTCGGCCAGTTCATTTTCGCGTCGGTCCAGGTCACCCCCCATGACCGGAAGGTCCCCGTGTTTCGCATGAAGCGTCTCACGGAGCGACGTCTCGTGGCCAGCGGTGTGCCCTACACGATCTTTCGCCTCGGGATGTTCGCCGACGTGTGGCCCGCCATGCTTGGCAGCAACCTGCCACAGCGCGGCGCGGAGGCACCGTTCACCGATCGTCCGTTCTGGTTCCTCCGGTCGTTCCGCCGGTCCACGGGCACCATGGTCGAGGATCAGGGCACCGCGATGCTCCCCGGCCCCGGCGACGTCCCCGCCACGTTCATCACCATAGACGACGCCGCTTCGCTCATGGCGGCGGCCGTCGGCAATCCCGCCGCCATGTACCAGACCCTCGAGGTGGGCGGCCCGGAGGTCCTCACCTTCGAGCAGGTGGCCGACATGCTCGGCCGCGTCCTCGGCCGCGAGGTGCGCACCCGGAGCATGCCGCCCACCGCCTTCCGTATCATGGCCAGCGTCCTCCGGCCGTTCTCCCTGGAAGCTTCCGCCATCATGACCATGAACTGGTTGGTCGGCCGGGGAGACATGCCGCCGGCCGATCCCGCGCATTCGCGGGCGACCGCGGCTACGCTGGGCGTCGAGTTGACTCCGCTCGAGTCGTTCCTCCATGAGCGTGCGGCCGTGGAGGAGCTGGCGGACGCCGATGCGGCGGAGGCGGGAGCTATGCGCGAGCCGTCCCGGTAGGCGACGTCGAAAACGAAACGGAGCGCGACTGGACGCCCGTCGGCCCATCAGCGCGTGGCCGAACTCCCCGTTCAGGTCCGCGACGACGGGCTCGCCGCCTCGCTCGCGCCAGGGTGGGGGCGGCGGTGGCAGCGCTAGTCAGACGGCGTGGGTTGGGGGGGCGACAACCTGCCAGACGCGAACAGGGCCCCGCGAGCGAGGCCCTGTCCGTTGTTTGCTGCAACCTACGTCCTGCAGGGTCGAGCCTTACCGTAACTCGAACAGTGTCCGGGCCACGACGACCCCCATGTAGCTGGCCTCGGTCTGCCAGATGCCTGTCTTCATGGACCGGTCCGTCTTGGCGTTGAAGATGTAGTACTGCGTCTCCTTGTCCTCGAAGCGCCAGGCCGTGGAACCTGTGGCCGCGATCTCCAGGGCATCGTTCCCGCCGATCTGCGATGCGCCCTGGTGGGTCACGTGCAGCTTGAGCCCCTCGCCCAGATCTGTGGCCACCGTCCCGTCCGCGTAGCGCGGCGCGCACACCTTGTGAGGGATAGTGGAGTTGGCCCGATGGGCGCTGGGCGCGCCGGCGATGCGCAGGGGCGAGTCTAAGCCGAAGCGGCCGTCCTCGCCCTCACCGTACCCGCAGTGATCGGACAGATCGAGCGTCACGTACACATCGAAGGTATGAGGCGCGCTCGAGTTCTCCGTGGTCCCCTCGAACGGAGGCGCCCGGAACCAGCCGCTGTCGGTCGCCACGCAGCTCACAGTGACCTTCTGCCCGATGGCGACCACGTAGCCGTCGGCCTCGGCGTCGCCGTCCGCTGGAACCGTGCAATCGATGGAGACGGGCGGCGAGATCTCACCACCCTGCTCGCCGCGTGGCCCCCAATCCCTGGCGACGATGTTGAAGTCGTCCAGCTCCAGCACAACGCCGGCGCTGTTCGTGGCGACGAGCGTCTGATTGCCCGGGAACGCGACGAAGGTCGGCGCAGTGGAGTCTTCCACGTAGATGAAGAAGCTTGCCTCGGCCGTTAGGCCGCCCGAGTCCTCGACCGAGCACTCGATCTCCGTCGCCCCGATGGGGAAGCGGCTGCCGCTCTCATGGCTGCATGTCACCGCATCCGTCAGGTCACCGTCCTCGGCGTCCGTCGCGGTGACCCTGAAGCGCGTTACGGTACCCTGAGCCGTCGTGGCCTCCAGCGTCCGGCTGTTCGGCAGCGTCAACGTCGGCGGCGTGTTCGGCACGGTGCACGTGTTGAACGCGACGTGCATGGTCACCTGTGACTGGCCGGTGTGGACGTTGAGCGGGGGGCTTCCGTTGCTGGTCACAGCGTGCGGACCGAAGCTGAAGCTCGTCTCTCCTTCGCCACCGGTCGTTCCATTGACGACCGTCATGGGGATATCGAACGTCTTGAGGAAGTTTCCGGACGCAACCTCACGCGTGACCGGGTTCGAGCCCACGAAGCCCGTGCCGTCGTAGGTCCACGTCGAGTAGACGGTGAAGAACTCGGTTGCGCCCTGGGGACCGGTAACGGTGTAGGTGATGGTGATCTGGGCGCTGGGGAACTCGCTGCACCCCTCCCCGTTCAGGCTTAACGGGGTCGTCTCAGACCCCTCCACCAAAGCCGGTGCCACCAGATTCGAAAACGCGATCGGGAGCAATGTGTGGTTCGCGAGCGCGGGGAAACCGTGCGTGAACACCACTTCCGTCACCTCGTCGTAGTCCGCCACGAGGCCGGTTGGTCCTTCCTCGCAGGCGACCAGCACCAGCGTCAGTGCCGCCGCCAGCGGCAGTCCGATAAACGGGTTTCGTGCCAACCTCATGATTTTCTATCTCCATCATTTCAACGTCCGCCGGGGTCGCCGGCGTCGACCTCTTCGGGAGCCCGGCTGTCTCCTGGAGACCCGCGGCTTTGCGGACCGGTCTCGCGACCGGGGTGCCATTTTCGGAAGGTGTGTTCAGTGATTTCCCGCTGGTGCGGGGCGGTGCGGGCTGGACGGTGGTGGACCGGATCCCGCTCGGTGGGTCAAGCTTGTCCGCTGGTGGGCGCCTCCGTGTTGCAGTTCACTCGGAAAGAAGATCCAGCTACTCGCCGTGGACCCGGCTTGCGGGTCGGATAAGGGCAAAGGAGGGACCCAGGGTCCCGTCAGCCCGATCGGTGCGCTCGTCTGGGCGCACGGGAGATGCTGGCTAGGCCGCAACGCATTGTCTCACAACAGTTTTGCGCGATTCGCGGCGCCGCTGAGGTCTTGCTTCATTGCGGACACCGGAGCGGCGGCTCGATCCAGGGCCGGTCCCGCGTGTCACGTCGCAGGACACGGGCGCGCCCCGTCCCGGGACGCCCGGGGCCCGATCGATCGTAGATCCCCGTCCGCCGAACCGGTGTCGATGATGCGCGAGCGCATCCGCGCCGCCGTTCGCCCCCGCCGTTGGCTCCCCACCGAGGAAACGGGGGCGCCGCATCCTTCGCGACGCCCCCGCAAGGTGGGGTGAGGGGCCTGAGGAGACAGGCCCGGCAGGACGAGTATCGGCCTCAGCCTTCCGACCGCTCCACGGACTCCACGCGGGCCTCGCCAAATCGACCCCGGTCATCGCCCCAGCCGAACGTGAGGCGCCATACGCCGGGCGTGCGGCGGTCGGGATTGGCCAGGACGAGGCCTCGTTCGCCGGTCTCCCAGTCGCAGTCGTGGCCGTGGACGGGGGCGGGCCAACCGATGCGGTAGTCCAGCTCACAGTCGCGAGTGAGGTGGGGGCCGCGGTACAGCTCGTAGAAGAAGCGGAACTCCGGGTCCCGGGCGTCGTGTAGGAGATCCCCGCGGATACCGGGCAGGGGCACTACGGACCACCCCTCGTTGCCGACCATGATCTTCCGGCGGCACCATGAGCGGAACGTGGTGCCGTGGCCGGTCTCGCTGCCGGCGTCCGTGACCGGGTGGTTCCAGGCGCGGGTTTCGATACGGAAGGCATGAAGGCCGGTTGCGGGCGCCGGGAAGGACAGGGTGCCCTGGACGAGGTGGCCGGCTTCGTACGACGCCGCGTTCGCCAATCCCTCTTCGCGCACCAGCTTTTCGCCGGTGAAGCGCCCGGTCTCGCGGTCCCAGGTGCCGACGGTGACCCTGAACGCGACGTGGTCCCAGGGTCTGGGGTCCGCCCAGGTCCAGACCAGGTCCACATCGAGGCCGGTCACCATGACATCCCGGATGGCAGGCGCCTCGATTCGGTCGGGACCGGGTCCGCGCGCGAACGCACGGTCGGACGCGGTCAATACGACCAGGGCACCGAGCACCATCGCTCGCCTGTCTCCTTCATGACGGATCTACCTGACGAAAGTTCCGCCGGGCTCGCCCGGCGTCGCCTTCTTCGGTAGCCCGGCAGTCTCAGAGGAGACCCGCGGCTTTGCGGACCGGCCTCGCGGCCGGGGTGCCATTTCGGAAGGTCTCGGACCGCCTCGCTCGGGTGCTACGGGCAGTCACGATGCTCGCCGCAGTCCATGTGAAAAAGCCGGGCCAACCACTCCGCATCTGGGTTCGTAATTGCATAACGCATTGGGCGACAACCACCTACGGATCAAGACGGTCCGCTCCGTGTCATGCCCCGTTGATGCGGCTGTCCCGCAGTGCGACGTGGCCCGGCATTGCAGTGGAACAGCGATCCCGTGCGAGGGGAGGGGCGCAAAGATTTCCGATCCCGGAAAAACGTGGGCGAGTCAGCTCCTGGAGCATGCGCGGATGACCGACCATAAAATACAGTCTGCCAACCGTTTGCGGCAGAATATGCGGGCGGGCACATCGGTTGCCCATCTCGCCGCCGCTCGGCTCATGGCGGGACAGTGCCGGGCACGAATCGATCATGAGAGCGCCGAAGGGCCAATGGAGGCATCACGACAGCGGGCCGAGGTCGTCCACGGGGGCGGGAGCGGCGGGTTGCGGGTCGCGGCGAATTCCATCGCGACGGGCACCGACCATGAGGCGGAGACGGACGCGCGTTATCGCGCCCTGTTCGAGGGTTCGATGGACGCGATCTATCTATCCCGCAGCGATGGCCAAATCCTGCACGTGAATCCGGCGTTCGAGGCGATTTTCGGCTACACGGCGGAAGAGCTGGGGCTCGCACAGGACGTCTACGTGGACCGTGAGGACCGAGACCGGTTCCAGGCAGCCATCCAGGCGACGGGGGCGGTGCGGGACTTCGAGACGCGGCTCCGGCATCGGGACGGGAGCATTCGGGATTGCCTGATCACCTCCACGGCGCGACGCACGGCTGACGGGTCGCTGGAGTACCAGGGCATCATCCGGGACGTGACCGAGCAGCGTCTCGCCCGCGCGGAGCTGGAGCGGGCGACGGAGGCGCTGCGCCGGTCGAACGCGGAGCTGGAGCAGTTCGCCTACGTGGCGTCCCACGACCTCCAGGAGCCGCTGCGGAAGATCCGCGCGTTCGGTGACCGGTTGAAGGGGCTGATGGACGGCCAGCTGGACGACCGACCTGCTGACTACCTGGGTCGCATGATCGGAGCGGCGGAACGGATGGGCACGCTGATCGACAACCTGCTCAGCTATTCGCGTGTATCGTCTCGCGGTGAGGACCTGTCGGACGTGGCGTTGCGCGGTGTGCTGGACGATGTGCTGAACGACCTGGAGCAAGCCATCGCGACCACGGACGCACGGATCGACGTCGGCCCCCTGCCCCGGGTGGAGGCGGACGTGGTCCAGATGCGACAGCTTTTCCAGAACCTGGTCTCCAACGCGCTCAAGTACAGAGCGCCGGACGCAACGCCTCACGTGAGGATCGAGGCCGAGTACCTGGACCATCAGGGCCGGGTGCTCGACGATCGGGCCGCGGCCACCCTGGCCCGGATCCGCGTGATCGACAACGGGATCGGGTTCGAGCCCGAGTACGCCGAGCGCATTTTCGAGCTGTTCCAGCGCCTGCACGGACGCGATCGGTACGACGGCACTGGGATCGGCCTGGGCGTGTGTCGCCGCATCGTTTCCCGCCACGGCGGGACCATCCTGGCGGAGGGCCGGCCCGGTGACGGTGCGACGTTCACCGTTACGCTACCCTTGAAGCAGGAGCCCGAACACGATGCCTAGCCCCGTCGCCACACCGGTTCCGATCCTGATCGCGGACGACGATGAAGAAGACAGGATGCTTGCCCGTGATGCCCTGGAGGAGTCGCGGCTGGCGAACACCCTCCATTTCGTCCACGACGGGGTCGAGCTGCTGGACTATCTGCTTCGCAGGGGCCAATATGAGGACCCGACGACATCGCCGCGGCCCGGTCTGATCCTGCTGGACATCAACATGCCCCGGATGACGGGCCTGGAGGCGCTTCGAGAGATCAAGCGGGACCCCGCGCTGCGCCGGATCCCGGTGGTGATCCTCACGACGTCGCGCGCTGATGAGGACATCATCCGCAGCTACGATTTGGGGGTGAACTCGTTCATTTCCAAACCGGTCACGTTCGAGGGGCTGGTCGATGTGATGCGACTTCTCGGAACCTACTGGTTCGAGATCGTCGATCTGGCCCCGGGAAGCGCATGAGATGGACCGTGAACGCCTGAACATCCTGTTGATCGAGGATGACGAGGATGACCAGGTCCTCGTCCGTGACCTGTTGGACGAGTTGACGCACGTCAGCGTGACGCTGCACTGGGAGACCACATACGAGGGGGGCCGAGCCGCACTCGTAAGCGGTGACCACGATGTCTGCCTCATGGATTATCGTCTCGGACCGCGCGACGGGATCGAGCTGATCCACGAGCTGGATGGCCCGGACCTGGTCACGCCGATCATCTTCCTCACGGGTCAGGACAGCCGGGAGTTGGACGTGAAGGCGATGCAGGCCGGGGCGGCCGACTACCTGGTCAAGGGAAAGATCGACGCGCTGCTCCTGGAGCGCGCGATCCGATTCGCGCTGGAGCGCCAGCGCCTGCTACAGGAGATGCACCGGCGGTCCCTGCTGGACGAGCTGACCGGTGTGCTGAACCGGCGAGGCTTCGAGGAGCAGATGAACCGGGAGCTGAAGCTGGCGCGGCGCCGGAACCGGAGCCTGGTCCTGATGTTCATGGACATCAACGACTTCAAGGGGATCAACGACCGGTACGGCCACGCCGAGGGGGACCGGGCGCTGCGGGAGGTGGCGGAGCTGCTGGGCGCGACGTTCCGGGCCTCCGACATCATCGCCCGGCTGGGCGGCGACGAGTTCGTCGTGGTCCCGCTCGACTCGGAGCTGCGCGACATCGGGATCCCCGAGCGGCGGTTGATGCGCCGCCTGGACGAGCGCAACGCCACCACGACCCGGCCCTATCCCCTGGTTGTCACCGTCGGCATCGCCGAGTTCAGCCCGTCCGAACCTTGCACGCTCTGGGAGCTGGTCTCGCGCGCCGACCAGCACATGTACGCGCGCAAGCCGCGTCAGCCGGTCGGTCACATGGCGGCCGAGCCCGTCAATCCAGAGTGACCGAGACCAGCTCGAGATCGAAGACAAGCACCGAGTTGGCCGGGATGATCCCCATCGACCGGTTGCCGTAGCCCAGTTGCGAGGGGACGACGAGTCGCCGCTGCCCGCCTACGCGCATGCCCGCCACCCCTTCGTCCCAACCAGGGATCACGATTCCCACACCGAGCCGGAACCGCAGCGGGTCGGCGGCGTTGAGTCGCGAGTCGAAGAGTGTCCCGTCCGGCAGCCAGCCACGGTACAGGACGCCGACGACTCGGCCCGAGATGGCCGTCGCGCCGTGCCCCACCTCGATGTCCTGGTAATAGAGGCCGCTGGAAGTGCGGGTCATCGCGTCCAGGTTGACGCCCAACTGAGGGGCGAACTCGACGCTGCGGGGATCGACGCCGGTGGGGTCCGAGCCGCACGCCGCCAGCACGGCCAGCAGGATCAGGGTCGGTAGCGCTTGCTTCATTCGTTCTCGGCCGTGGGGTCGGTAACGGCGCCGGTTGCGCCGCGTCGGACGTTCGTACCCCGGACCGTGAGGCCGGTTCGGCTTGCATCCGTCGGGCGCGTCCGATACCCTCCGCCCACGCGCACACCGACCCCGAGAGCCCATGACCCCAGCCCTTAGCCTGCACGATGTGGAGAAGCGCTATTCCGGCCACCTGGCCGTGGACCGTCTGAGTCTGGCCGTCCCGGAGGGCACGATCTACGGGATCCTGGGACCGAACGGCGCGGGGAAGTCCACCACGCTGCGCATGATCATGAACATCATCGCCCGGGACCGTGGTGATATCTCGCTGCTGGACCGGGACCCGGCCCGTGATCCCGCCGTGCTCAAGCAGGTCGGCTACCTCCCGGAAGACCGTGGGCTGTATCGGAAGATGAAGGTGATGGACACCATCGTGTTCTTCGCGGAACTGAAGGGGGTGTCCGCGTCCGATGCCCGTCGCCGCGGCGATGAATGGCTCGGCCGGATGGGCCTTGCCGAGTGGCGTGACGCAAAGGTGGAGACGCTGTCGAAGGGGATGCAGCAGAAGGTGCAGTTCATCACGACTGTACTGCACGAGCCACCGCTGCTGGTCCTGGACGAGCCGTTCAGCGGGCTCGACCCGGTGAACCAGGATGTGCTCAGGCAGACGGTGTTCGACGCCCGGGCCGCCGGGCGGACCGTCCTGTTCAGCACTCACATCATGGAGCAGGCGGAGCGGATCTGCGACCACCTCTGCATCATCGCGCAGGGCCGGAAGGTGCTGGAGGGCGGAATCCGGGATGTCCGTCGTGCCGAAGCCGGCAACCGATACGAGATCGAGTTCGAGCGGACGCCGTCCGCCTTCGAGCGGATGGTCGAGGGCGGCCGCTGGTTCGAGCATGCGGAACGCCACCGTGGCGGCTGGCGCGTCGAGCTGCGTGCGACGGCGGACGCCCGGTCGCTGCTGGCCGAGCTGAACGGCATGGACGCGTCGATCCTGCGGTTCCTACGTGTGGAGCCCACCCTCCACGAGATCTTCGTGAGCCGGGTCGGCGATGCCGGCACCGCCCACCGCCGCCCGGAGGCCGCCCATGCGTGAGATGTGGATCGTGGTCCGGCGCGAGTTCCGGGAGCGGGTCCGGACCCGGGCCTTCATGCTCAGCACCATCCTGCTGCCGATCTTCGCGCTCGGGATCTTCTTCGTGCCGGCGCTGATCCAGCACACCACCGGTGGCGCCGAGCACCGGATCGCCGTTGTGGACGAGACGCCCGATCGCCTGGGTGCCCGGGTCGCCGCCGTGCTCACGGCACCGCCGGAGCACGAACGTGACGCGACTTTCGAGGTCGACGTGATCACCCGGCCACTGGACCAGGTCCGGGACTCCCTGACCGCGGTGGCCCGCACCGAGGAGATCGATGGCTATCTGTGGCTCGGCGAGGACTTCGCCGAGACGGGCGCGGCGACGTACCGCGCCCGTATCGTCACCAACATGATGCTGCTCCAGCGGCTGCGGCTGGCCACGTCGCAGGCGGTGCAGGCCGAACGGCTGGACCGGGCGGGGCTGGATGGTGCCCAGGTGGCGGCCCTGCTCATGCCGGCGGAGCTGGAGACGTCGCAGATCACGCGGACCGGCGAGGGTGGCGACGCGACGTCGACAGCGGTGTTCGCCTACATCATCATGTTCGTCCTGTACATGTTCATCATCCTGTACGGGACGCAGGTGATGCAGAGTGTGCACGAGGAGAAGGGCAATCGCATCGCGGAAGTCCTGATGAGCAGCGTGAGGGCACCGCACCTCCTGGCCGGCAAGGTCTTCGGCGTGGGTGGTGCGGCCATGCTCCAGATGGTGGTCTGGGGCAGCCTGGTCGCGATCGCAGCGCTCCAGAGGGAGAGGATCGCCGCGATGTTCGACCTTCCGCTGGAGACGCTCAATGTCCTCCAGATCCAGCCGGGCGTCGCCATCCTGTTCCTGCTCTTCGCGCTCCTGGGGTTCTTCCTTTACGCGGCGCTGTTCGCCGCGGCCGGCGCCGCGACGCAGGACATGCAGGACGCCAACCAGTTCGTCTGGATCCTGATCATGCCGCTGATCCTCCCCATGGTCCTCCAGTTCCACGTGGTCTCCCACCCCCATGGCCAGCTCGCGACCGCGCTGGGGTTCATCCCGTTCACCGCTCCGCTGGCGATGCCGCTCCGAATGGGTGCCACGGAAATCTCGGGCTTCGAGGTGGCCGGCTCCCTCCTCGTGCTGGCGCTGGCGGTCGGGGCCGTGAGCTGGCTGGCGGGGAAGATCTACCGGGTGGGGATGCTGAGCACGGGGAAGCGGGCGTCGGTGCGGGACCTGTGGGCATGGATTCGCATGGCTTGAAGGGTGAGCGGGCGACGGGATGGCAAGCCACCCTGTCGCCCGCGCAGGCCCGAACCGGCCGGGGCCTTACTCTTTCCGCATGCGCTTCTTCTTCGAGTCGTACACCGGACCCTTCATCCGCTTCACGCCCTCTTCGGTCTGCTTGTAGACGGACTTCCGGGTCGGATCACTGCCGTCCTTGTCCGAATAGAAGTAGGGAGTGGGGGTGCCGTCTGGCCTGTTGATCTTGTGCTTGGCCATGCCTGACTCCTTGGTGGCGTCTCGCCGAATCAGCGAAAGCGTTGGGGGTAGCCGGTGTGTCACATAGCCGTACAGTACCCGCGAACCGCGGTCGGGATCCCCGCAGCACCCCCCCCGATCGCCCTGGCGCCGGCGCGTGGGTGGCGGTCTCAGCCGCCAAAGCTCCAGGTCACCCCAGCGAACACGCGGCTCGCTCGCCAGTCCTCGCCGTCCTCGACGAAGCCCCGGATCGCCAGGCCGGCGCCAGGCCCCGGTTGGATCTGGAGGCTGGCCTCGCCGCCCAGGCTGGCGCCGCCCCACTGGGGCCAGAACATGTTCCCGTCACCCCGGTCGCGCCGGCACGCCCGGCCGTGGCAGCCGGCGATGCCGGCGCCCAGAACGGCGTCG
>CAYXJH010000068.1:4023-11719 GCA_964465415.1 uncultured Gemmatimonadaceae bacterium | reverse complement strand
CGACATCGACTTCGACTTCGACATCGACTTCGACTTCGACTTCGACTCGGCCGGCGGGGTTCACCACGGCGCCGTATGGCCGGGGGGTTGCGTTCGAGCCACGGCCCGCGGGTGCGGACAGAAGGGTGACTAGTGGCGTACGAAGTATGCGGAGAGGTTGAAGCAGGCGTGCGAGTACGAGCGCGATTGGAAGGGTGCTCAGAAGCAGGAGCAGAAGTACGAGGTCTTCGTGCGAGTGGAAGTGCGAAGTCGAAGTCGAAGTCGAAGTCGATGTCGATGTCGACCTGAACCAAACGGATACATGCCGGCCAAGTCGAAGAAGCCAAGGAAGTCAACGAAGGGGACGAAGCCGAGGGAGCCGCTGAAGCCGGACGTCCTGCCGGATGACCCGATGTGGTACAAGGATGCCATCATCTACGAGGTCCACGTCCGGGCGTTCGCCGACTCGAACGGCGACGGGATGGGGGACTTCACGGGGCTGACGGAGAAGCTGGACTACCTGGAGGACCTGGGGGTCACTGCGCTGTGGCTGCTTCCGTTCTACCCATCCCCGTGGTTCGATGACGGGTACGACATCGCCGACTACACGGACGTGCATCCGGCCTACGGGAACGTGGCGGATTTCCGGCGGTTCCTGAAGGAAGCGCACCGGCGCGGGATCCGGGTGATCACGGAGCTGGTGATCAACCACACGTCGGACCAGCACCCGTGGTTCCAGCGGGCGCGGCGTGCGAAGCAGGGCAGCTCGCACCGCGACTACTACGTGTGGAGCGACGATCCGGAGAAGTACCGGGACGCGCGGATCATCTTCCAGGACTTCGAGCCCAGCAACTGGACGTGGGACCCGGTGGCGCACCAGTATTTCTGGCACCGGTTCTATTCGAAGCAGCCGGACCTGAACTTCGACCACCCGCCCGTGCACCGTGAAGTCATGCGTGCCATGGACTTCTGGTGGAAGATGGGGGTGGACGGGATGCGGCTCGATGCGATCCCCTACCTCTATGAGCGGGAGGGCACGAACTGCGAGAACCTTCCCGAGAGCCATGCCTACCTGAAGAAGCTCCGGGCACACATCGACGAGCGGTACGCGAACCGCATGTTGCTCGCGGAGGCGAACCAGTGGCCGGAGGACGCCGTCGAATACTTCGGCGACGGCGACGAGTGCCACATGAACTTCCACTTCCCCATCATGCCCCGGCTCTTCATGTCGGTGCAGATGGAGGACCGCTTCCCGATCCTGGACATCCTGGAGCAGACGCCGGAGATCCCGGAGAGCACCCAGTGGGCCATCTTCCTGCGCAACCACGACGAGCTGACGCTGGAGATGGTGACGGACGAGGAACGGGACTACATGTACCGGGTGTACGCCCACGACCCGCAGATGCGGATCAACCTGGGCATTCGCCGCCGTCTGGCCCCGCTCCTGGGCAACAGCCGTCGCAAGATCGAGCTCCTGAACGGCCTGCTCATGTCCCTGCCCGGCACGCCGGTCCTGTACTACGGCGACGAGATCGGGATGGGCGACAACGTCTACCTGGGCGACCGGGACGGCGTGCGGACGCCGATGCAATGGAGCGGGGATCGGAACGCCGGGTTCAGCAAGGCGAACCCGCAGAAGCTCTATCTGCCGGTGATCACGGACCCGGAGTACCACTTCGAGGCCATCAACGTTGAGGCGCAGCAGAGCAACCCGAGCTCCATGCTCTGGTGGATGAAGCGGTTGATCGCGCTGCGGAAGCGGTTCAAGGCGTTCAGCCGGGGCACGCTGTCGTTCCTTCAGCCGGAGAACCGGAAGGTCCTGATATTCATCCGGCAATACGAGGACGAGCACGTGCTGGTGGTGGCGAACCTTTCGCGCTTCACCCAGGCCGTGGAGCTGGACCTGAGCGCGTTCGAGGGGCGCGTTCCCGTTGAGCTCTTCGGCCACACAGAGTTCCCGCGGATCGGGGAGTTGCCGTACTTCCTGACGCTGGCGCCCCACACCTTCTATTGGTTCCAGCTAACGCCGGAGCGGTCGGGCGAGCAGCCCAGTCTGGAGCTGGGCAAGCGACCCGAGTGGCCGACCCTGACGCCAACAGGCGAGGACTGGACGTCGCTGGTGCGGGGCGACGACCGGCAGTCACTGAACGGGATCCTGGCCGACTACCTCCGGCCGCGCCGGTGGTTCGGCGGGAAGGCCCGGCGGATGCGGGCCGTGACCGTCGTGGATGCGTTGGACGCGTCCACGCGGGAGCTGCCCGCCTTCATCACGTTGGTGCGCGTCGAGTATGTGGACGGGGACCCGGAGACGTACGTGCTACCGTTGGCCCTGGCCGACAACAAGCACGCGCGTTTCCTGATGAAGGAGCATCCCCACGCGGTCGTGGCCCGCGTGAGCGGCACGTCGGCCAGTGGCGTGTTGTACGACCCGACAGGCGAGCCGGCATTCGCCAACGAGCTGCTCCGGGTGATGGCGACGCGGCGGAAGCTCCGCGGGGAGCGAGGCGAGGTAATGGGCGCGATGATCAAGGAGTTCCGCGAGCGGCGGAGCTCGGACCCGGACGCCTTGCGCCCGCAGCTCGTGCGGGTCGAGCAGAGCAACACGTCGGTGATGTTCGGCAACGAGTTGTTCTTCAAGCTCTTCCGCAAACTGGACGCGGGCCTGAACCCCGATCTGGAGATCGCGCGCCAGCTGACGCGCAGGGGATTCGAACATACGCCGGACGTGACCGGCGAGCTGCACTACCGGGTCGGCGACACGTCGTCGACGCTGGGCGTGATGAAGCGGTTCGTGCCCAACGAGGGCGACGCGTGGTCCTATACGCTGGACGCCCTTGGCGGGTTCTTCGAGCGGGTCCGCACGCAGGAGCCCGAAACCGGGCCCATGCGCCTCGACGTCGAGGGTCTGCTGGAGCGGGCCGAGGACGAGCCGCCCGAGCGGGTGCACGAGCTGCTCGGGCCCTATGTGGAGTCGGCGAGACTGCTCGGAGTCCGGACCGCCGAGATGCACCTGGCGTTGGCCGCCGGCACGGACCGCCGCGAGTTCGCGCCAGAACCGTTCAGCGCGCTCTACCAGCGCTCGCTGTATCAGTCCATGCGGAACCTGAGCGGTCGGATCTTCCAGGCGCTGGAGCGCCGGCGCGACACCATCCCGGAAGCCGCCCGCGAAGCGGCGACCGACGTGCTGGAACACAAGGGCGAAATCCTCGGGCGCATGCGGGCGCTGGTCGGCGAGAAGATGGAGGCGCAGCGGATCCGCACGCACGGCGATTACCACCTCGGGCAGGTCCTCTACACGGGGCGAGACTTCATCATCATCGATTTCGAAGGCGAGCCGGCGCGGCCGCTTTCCGAACGGCGGCTAAAGCGGTCACCGCTGTCGGACGTGGCGGGAATGCTCCGATCGTTCAGCTACGCCGCCTACACGGCGCTGGGCGACGAGGAGCTGCGCGGTATGGCGCGGGCTGATGAGATCGAGGAGCTGGACCGGTGGGTCCGCTACTGGGCCGGCTGGTCCAGTGCCGCGTTCCTCAACGCGTATCGGCGGGAGGCAATGGCGAACGACTCGGGGATCCTGCCAACCAACGAGGACCCGCTTCGGATCCTGCTGGAGGCTCACCTGCTGGAGAAGGCGGTGTACGAGCTCGGGTACGAGCTGAACAACCGGCCGGACTGGATCGGCGTACCGTTGCGCGGACTGCGCCAACTCCTGAACGGACGCGACTAGATGGCCGCGCCGCCCGGCCTCCACCGTCTTGCCCGCCTGCACGGAATCCAGACGGCCTACCAGGACAACGCGAGGCGTCGCGTGGTCGCGACGCCCGATGTCCTCATGGGCGCGCTCCGCGCCCTGCGCGTCCCCATCAAGGGGCCTGGTGACATCGCACGGCTGGTGGACGTCCGGTGCCGCGAGCTGTGGGAGCGCGTGGTGGAGCCGGTGGTCGTGCGCTGGCGGGGGTCGCCCGGGCAAGTGACGCTACGCATCCCCGCGAAGCGTTTGGATCGACCCATCCACCTGGCGATCCACTTCGAGGACGGCGGGTTGCGCAGGTGGTCGGTGGAACCGGCGACGCTCACCGTGGTCGAGCGGCAGGATCTCGACGGAACGACCTACGTCGCCGTGGACGCGCCCCTGCCCGATGTGGCGATCGGCTATCACGACCTGCACGTGGGCCTGGGTGTGGCGGGGGAGGGCGGGCGGTTCGATGCGCTGCTGATTTCGGCGCCGCCCGTCGCCGCGGACTGGGATCGGGTCCTGGGCTCGGCCGCATGGGGGCTGTTCGCTCCGCTCTACGCCTTGTGGGAGGACGGCCCCGGCGGGTCCGGATCCGCAGCCCCGCCCGGTCTCCGGCTGCTGGACCGCCTCGCGGCGCGGGTCGCGGACCACGGCGGCTCGGTGGTGGGCACGCTCCCGATCCTGGCTTCGTTCCTCGATGAGCCGTACGAGCCGAGCCCGTACGCGCCGGTGAGCCGTCTGTTCTGGAACGAGCTGTACCTGGATCCGCCGGTCCCGACCGGGGAGCCGCACTCCGAGGGCGGTGCGGTCTATGCCGATCAGCTGTTCGACCCGCGGGCGGCCATGGACCTGAAGCGCCCGGCGTTGGAGGCGGGGTGCCGATCCTTCTTCGCCACCGCGGGTGGGGATCCCGATGAGCTCGCGTCGTTCCGGGCCCGCAACCCCCACGCGGACGACTACGCGCGGTTCCGCGCCCTCGTCGCACGTTGGGGTTCCTGGGACGGCTGGCACGACCGGCTGCGGGCCCGGGACATACGAGACGGTGACTACGACGAGGGCGAGGCCCGGTACCACCTGTACGTCCAATGGCTGGCCGAGCGGCAGCTCGCGACCGTGCGGGAGCGGGCGGAGTCCCGTGGTGTGGGTCTTTACCTGGATCTGCCCCTGGGCGTCCATTCCCTCGGCTACGACGTGTGGCGCGAACGGGAGCTGTTCGCCGCCGGTGCGTCCGCCGGCGCGCCGCCGGATGCGTTGTCGGCGGAGGGTCAGGACTGGGGCTTCCTGCCCATGCACCCGGAGACGGGGCGCTTCGAGCGCCACCGGTATTTCATCGCCTGCATCCGGAAGCACCTGAGATTCGCACGCGTGCTTCGTGTCGACCACGTGATGCAGTTGCATCGCATGTACTGGGTGGTGGACGGCGATGCCCGGGCGGGGGTATACGTCCGCCACCCGGCCGAGGAGCTGTATGCGATCCTGTGTTTGGAATCGCACCGGGCCCGGGCCGTGGTCGTGGGTGAGGACCTGGGTACGGTCCCGCGGACTGTGCGACGCGGGATGCGACGGCATGGGCTCCCCGGGATGTACGTCGGACAGTTCGAGCTCACCGAGATCGAGCCGGGCGGACGCCTGGCCCCGAAACCCGTGCCTGCGAAGGCGCTGGCGTCCATCGACACCCACGACACCCCGACGTTCATGGCGTGGTGGCTGGGCGGGGACGTGGCGATCCGCCGAGACCTGGGCCACACTGCACCCGACGATGCGGCCCGTGAGCTGGCGGGCAGGGCCGAGATGCGACGGAAGCTCGCTGCCGGCCTGGGGATCGAGCGCGGAACGGGCGATGACCGGGACGTCGCGGGCCAGGTCCATGTCGAGCTTCTCCGGCGGCTCGGCCAATCGGACGCCGGATTGGTCCTTGCGACGATGGAAGACTTCTGGCTGGAAGAGGAGCCGCAGAACGTGCCGGGCACGCTGCGGTCCGAGAACTGGCGACGCCAGGCGCGCCGGCCCATCGAGTGGCTGGGCCAGCCGGGGGTCGTCGCGCAGATGGATGCGCTGAACGAAGCGAGGGAAGGAACGAATGATTGAATCGGCGACGGTTACGGACTACGACCGATACCTGTTCAACGAGGGTAATCACCGCACCGCCTACAAGCAGCTGGGCGCCCACGTTCACGGCTCGGGAACGCAATTCGCCGTGTGGGCGCCATCCGCGGAGGGCGTCAGCGTGATCGGCTCGTTCAACGACTGGGATCGTGATGCTGCGCCGCTCTCGCCGCGGGGCGAGTCGGGCATCTGGACGGGGTTCATCGACGGGGCGGAGAAGGGAGATGTTTACAAATACTTCATCCGTGGCGCCAACGGCCACCGCGTCGAGAAGGCCGATCCGGTGGGATTCCGTCATGAGGTGCCGCCCCGGACCGGGTCGGTGATCTGGGACCTCGACTACGAGTGGGGAGACGAGGAGTGGATGGCCGGCCGTGGCGAGCGGAATGCGGCCGACGCCCCCATATCGATCTACGAGGTCCATCTCGGCTCATGGATGCGTCCGCCCGACCGGGAGTTCCACAACTACCGCGAGCTGGCGCCGCACCTGGTCGACCACGTCACCCGGTCCGGCTTCACCCACGTGGAGGTCCTGCCCATCATGGAGCACCCGTTCTACGGGTCCTGGGGCTACCAGACCACGGGCTATTTCGCGCCAACCAGTCGGTTCGGGGACCCGCAGGACTTCATGTTCCTCATCGACCAGCTCCACCAGGCCGGCATCGGCGTGATCCTGGACTGGGTCCCCAGCCATTTCCCAACCGACGAGCACGGTCTCGCATACTTCGACGGTACCCACCTCTTCGAACACGCCGACCCCCGGAAAGGTTATCACCCCGACTGGAAGTCCAGTATCTTCAACTACGGCAGGAACGAGGTTCGCAGCTTCCTCATCAGCAGTGCGCTGTTCTGGCTCGACGTGTACCACGTCGACGGCATCCGCGTCGATGCGGTCGCGTCCATGCTCTACCTGGACTACTCCCGGGAGGCGGGCGAGTGGATCCCGAACGTGCATGGCGGGCGGGAGAGCCTGGAGGCGATCGACTTCCTCCGGCGGATGAACGAGGCGATCTACGAGACGTACCCGGACGTCCAGACGTTCGCGGAAGAGTCCACGGCGTGGCCCATGGTGTCCCGGCCCACCAGCATCGGGGGGCTGGGATTCGGCTTCAAGTGGGACATGGGCTGGATGCACGACACGCTGCAGTACCTCGAGCGGGACCCGATCCACAGAGTCCATCACCACGACGAGATCACGTTCCGGGGCGTGTACATGTTCACCGAGAACTACACGCTTCCCCTCTCCCACGACGAAGTGGTCCACGGGAAGGGCTCGCTGCTGGCGAAGATGCCGGGCGACGACTGGCAGAAGCGCGCCAATCTCCGCATCCTGCTCAGCTATATGTACGGCCAGCCGGGCAAGAAGTTGCTGTTCATGGGCGGCGAGTTCGGACAGTGGAGTGAGTGGGCCCATGAGAACCAGCTCCAGTGGGACCTGCTGGGCCAGCCGGAGCACGACGGGCTGCTGCGCCTGATGTCCGCCCTGAACGGCGCGTACCGGGAGTACCCGGCGCTCCACGCCAAGGACACCATGCCGGAAGGCTTCGAATGGGTGATCGGCGATGACCGCCAGAACAGCGTCGTGGCGTTCCTGCGCCGCGGCCGCCAGCCGGATCAGACGCTCCTGTGCATCTACAACCTGACCCCCGTCCCCCGCGGCCAGTACCGGGTCGGCGTCCAGGCCGACGGGCCGTGGAGCGTGGTGCTGGACAGCGATGCGCCCGAGTTCGGGGGAAGCGGGTATCTGGAAGGGCGAATCGTGGTGGAAGCGGAGCCGGAACCGGCGCACGGCCGACCGTTCTCCCTGAACCTGGACCTCCCACCCCTGGGCGCGCTCATGCTGGCTCCCGGCCGGTGAACTACGAACTACGAACT
>CAYXJH010000068.1:0-3923 GCA_964465415.1 uncultured Gemmatimonadaceae bacterium | reverse complement strand
GACCCGGGACCCGGGACCCGAGGGCCTAGCCACGAGCCACGAGGGTCGTGGTTCCTAATTCGTAGTTCGTAGTTCGTAGTTCCTGAGGTTTATATGCCGGATCACAAGCACTACATCTGCATCCACGGGCATTTCTATCAGCCGCCGCGCGAGAATCCCTGGCTCGAGGCGATCGAGCGTCAGGACTCGGCGTACCCGTACCACGACTGGAACGAGCGCATCACGGCGGAATGCTATGCGCCGAACGCGGTGTCGCGCATCCTGGACGACAAGGCACGCATTCGGGAGCTGACGAACAACTACGAACGGATCAGCTTCAACTTCGGCCCCACCCTGCTTCACTGGATGGAGGAGCACGCGCCGGTCACGTACCTGGCCGTGCTGGACGCGGACCGTCGGAGCATTGAGCGCTTCGGCGGTCACGGGTCGGCGCTGGCGCAGGTCTACAACCACATGATCATGCCGCTGGCCAACGATCGGGACCGCCGGACCCAGGTCATCTGGGGGATCCGTGACTTCGAGCACCGGTTCGGCCGCGCGCCCGAGGGGATGTGGTTGGCGGAGACGGCGGCGGACGTGGCGTCGCTGGAGGCGCTGGCCGAGCAAGGCATCACGTTCACCATTCTCGCGCCGCACCAGGCGGCCCGGATACGTCGGATCGACGGCACCGGCGATGGCGGTGACTGGACGGACGTGTCGGACGCGCGGATCGATCCGACCCGGGCCTATCTGTGCCGGCTGCCCAGCGGCAGGGAGATCACGCTGTTCTTCTATGATGGCCCACTTTCTCGCGCGGTCGCGTTCGAGGGCCTGTTGCGGAGCGGCGACCGGTTCGCGGGTCGGCTCACGGACATGTTCGACAACCGGCGCGACTGGGCCCAGCTGGGTCACATCGCCACCGACGGCGAAACCTACGGTCACCATCACCGCTACGGGGACATGGCCCTGGGCCGGGCGCTGCGGCTGCTGGAGAGCCGCAGGGACGTCCAGCTGACCAACTACGGGGAGTTCCTCGAACGGTTCCCGCCGACGCACGAGGTGGAGATCCTCGACATGACGTCCTGGAGCTGCGCCCACGGCGTGGAACGGTGGCGGTCGAACTGCGGCTGCAACACCGGCGGCAATCGGGGCTGGTCGCAGGAGTGGCGGGAGCCGTTACGGGAGGCCCTCGACTGGCTCGCCGGGGAGCTGGCTCCCCGGTACGCGTCCGGCGCCGGGCAATTCCTGACCGACCCGTGGGCCGCACGCGACGACTACATCGACGTGATCCTGGACCGGGAGCCCGAGGTGATCGACGCCTTCCTCGCGCGTCACGCCGAGCGGGAGCTGGACGCCCAGGAGCAGATCCGCCTGACCAAGCTCCTGGAGCTGCAGCGCCAGGCCATGCTTATGTACACCAGCTGCGGCTGGTTCTTCGACGAGCTGTCCGGCATCGAGACGGTGCAGGTCCTCCAGTACGCCGGCCGGGCGATCCAGCTGGCCGAGGAGCTGTTCGAGCGGGACACGGAGGTGGAGTTCCTCCGCCGACTCGAGAAGGCCAGGTCCAACATTCCCGACATGGGCGACGGTCGCGCGGTTTACAACCGGACCGTTCGTGGCGCGCGAGTCGACCTGACGGAGGTCGGGGCCCACTTCGCCATCTCGTCCCTGTTCGGCGAGTCATCGGAGCAGACGCGCGAGTACTGCTACGACATCGATGTGTCGAACCAGGCGGTGCGGGAGGCGGGGCGAGCCAGGCTGGCGACGGGGCTCATCACGGTCGCATCCAGGGTCACCAAGGAATCCGTTGTCCTGTCGTACGGCGTCCTGCACCTGGGCGACCATACGATTCACGCCGGCGTGCGCCCGTTCATCAGCGACGATGCGTTCGCTGCCATGCGGGACGAGGTGACGACACCGTTCGAGTCCGCGGACATCACCGATACGATCCGGACCCTGGATCGCCACTTCCGGAACGCGACGTACAACCTGCGATCCCTGTTCCAGGACCAGCGACGGAAGGTCCTGGACCAGATCATCCAGTCCACGCTCAAGGATACCGAGAACGTCTATCGCCAGATCTACGACCGGAACGCGCCGCTCATGCGGTTCCTCCACGACCTGGCGATCCCGATGCCCGCCGCGCTTTCGCTGGCGGGTGAGTACGTGGTGAACACGAGCCTGATCCGGGAAGTGTCGGATCCGAACATGGACCTGGATCGCGTCCGCTCGCTCCTGGATGATGCGCGGCGACGGGAGATCATGCTGGACGCGGAGGGCCTCGGGTTCGCGTTCCAGTCGACGCTGGAGTCGATGGCGACCCGGCTGGCGGAGGACCCGGACGACCTGGCCGCGATCAAGCGGCTCGAGTCCGCGGCCACGCTGGCCACAGCGGCGCCGTTCGAGGTCAACATCTGGAACCTCCAGAACGCGTTCTACGACCTCTGGCGGGATCATTCGGGGCCGGTGCGGGCGCGCGCCGACGCGGGCGACCGGAGGGCGAGGGATTGGCTCGAGTCGTTCCACGCCCTGGCCGAGCTCGTCGGTGTGGCCGTAGGCGATTGAGTCGTCGCTGGATCCCTACCGCAGCGCCCGATAGGTGACCGGCACCATCCAGTCGGCGTACTTCTCGTCGATGGTGCGCATGTGGGCGACCACGCGCTGGCGGAACGTCGTCTCGAGCAGCGCGTGCTGGCCGGGCCAGATTCGGAACTTCAGTCGGACGAACCGCCAGCCACCCGGGCCAGCGGTCCTCAGGCCCAGGACCTCGGGTGCGGTCAGGATCGCTGCCGCGTGCTGCTTGTGCAGCCCCTGCGCCAGACGGCCGACCTGGGCGATGACGGTATCGGCGTCGGCCGAGTCCGGCACCTGCACGTCCACATACGCGCGAACCACCCCCCTGCGGAACCGGCCCACCACGGCGATGTTCCGGTTCGGGATGAAAACGGTCTGGCCCATGAAGTTGGTCAGGGTGGTGAAGCGCAGTCCCATCCGCTCGACGCGGCCTACCTGCCCCGAGACTTCGACGGTGTCGCCGACGTCGAGCGCGTTCGTGAAGATCATGGTCAGCCCGATGACCACGTCCTGCACCAACCCTTGCGACCCGAAGCCTACCGCCAGCCCGATGACCGTCGCGGTGGCGAAGTACGTGCGCAGCTCCACCCCGAACTGGCCCAGCGCGATGCCGAAGGTGGCGAACCACAACGTGAAGGTCGCCGTGCTCACCAGCAGGCTGACGATGGTGGCGATCTTCGGGTGCCGGCGGGTTGCCGCGGCCGCCCGGTCCGGGGCGCTGTGCGGGGCGAGGAGCCGGTCGCTGAGCGCCTTGACGCCACGCACCACCAGGTGCGTCAGGACCGCCACGACGAGGAGCAGCGCGAGCCGGGCGAGGACCGTCTCGGGTACGAAGTTCATGGCCGGCGTCGTCGATTCTATCGGCGGAAGCTACCGGCGCGGCTCGAGCAATCCCCAGGACTGCGGCTCACCGCCCGGCAGCCCGGCGATCCACGCGTGGCGACCGTCCAGGTCCCGTAGCCGGGGCGGGGCCGGTCCGTACCGGACGCGCTCTCCGGCCGCCGTGACGAGGACCACCCCGTCACCGTCCAGCTCCAGGACTCCATCGACGGCCTGGAGGTCGCCGACCGCTCGGACCCGGAATTCCTCGACGTCCAGACCGCCATCGTCGGTCCTGACACCCGCGACCCACACCTCGATCCCGCTCGCTTGACGCAAGGCGTCGAGGGCATCGCCGCGGAGCGCCATGGCGCCATGCGTCGTTCTCAGCGTTACGCCGGTCACGGGCTCCGCGCCCGTGACCGCGATCACGCCGCGCGCCGTATCGGCCGCCATGGGACCCGCCTCGTCGTTGGTGTGGTTGGGGGCGCACGCGGCCGCGACGATGGCGAGGCCGACGCCCAGGGTGGTGGCGGCGGCCGCCGCTCCGG
>CAYXJH010000067.1:0-11735 GCA_964465415.1 uncultured Gemmatimonadaceae bacterium | reverse complement strand
CGCGGGTCGGGACGGGACCGGCGCCGCGGCCAGCTCGGCGGCGGTCAGGACGCGCGGTGTGGTCTCCAGTGACATGCTGATCCGCCCCGCCAGCAGCCCGCCGATCCGGGCGGCCTCGGCATCCCCCGGTGCGACCAGGATGACCGTGTTCCGCGGGTCGAGCACGATCCCCTGCCCCGCTGGAAACGCGATGGACGCCGGGGCGGGGATCACCGCGTGGGGAGGAGCGGGAGCCGGCGGTGCGACCTCTGGCACGCGAGGTCTCGCGCAGGCGACGAGTAGCACCGAAGCGCAGGCGAGGATCAGGGCGCGGATGGACATCGGCATCGCAGAGTTCATGTCCTGGTCAGGCTCCGGGGCACGCCGCGCGCCCCAGCGGGAAGTCGATGCCCCGCTCCTGGCCGTTCCGTTCACCCTCGATGCGGGCGTGCAAGCCATCCGGCGGGGTGTGGCGGTAGCGGATTCGCTGCGGGAAATCGTGCTCAGGGTTCTCGAACGTCACCTCGTCCGCCGTCACGTTGCCCGCCCGGAAATGGGTCGGCGGGCGACCCGACGGCTGCGCGGAGTAGACGAGGACGCCGTCCTCCTCCGCGATGCGCATGAACTCGAAGGACAGCGTCCGGCCATCCCGGGACATCCGGGCGATGCCCAGGAGGTCTGCACCGCGAGGCGCCAGCCACACCTCCTCGTAGACGGCGCCGTTGGAGAGCGTCCCTTCCCAGCACCCGGAGAGCCACGCGAGCCGGTCGATCGCTGCTTCACGGGGCTCCCCCTCCGTCAAGCCCGGCGCCAGCGCCAACGTCACGATGAGCGCGAACGCCACTCCACCCCCAGCGAACAACCTGCGCCCGCTCACCGGCGACCGCCGGCCGTCGTCCGATCCGTTCCTGAGCTTGTTCATGCGCGTAACGATGGACGCATGGACGCCACCGCGTCAACGGGCCCGTGATCCACGCGCCGCCGCTCTTGGGCTGTCCTTGTTCCGGGCCGCACACTCGTCACTCGTAGGGGACAGTCAGGCTCCGGCGGGACGACCCGCTGAAGGGTGTTCTGGCGCTGAAGGACGCCAAGTGCAGCCCATCCGGGCATGGCCCGGACGGCTGGCACGGCGAGTGACATGGTTTTCTGCACCACTCGCAGGAGGTCACCATGATCGGTTGGCGGAGAAGGCGAACGGTCCGGACTCCGGAGGCGCGGCGTGCGGCGGGCGTGGTGGCCGGTCTCGCCGTGATGGCGCTAGGGCTGACGGCGTGCACGGAGATCACCTCGGTACGGGATCGTGATCTGGAGATCCTGTGGCCGACCCGGGGCGCCGTGCTGTTCGACGAGGAAGTGCTTCGTGTCCGGCTTCGCGGTTACGCGCTCGACGAATACGACGTGTACTGGTACGTGGACGACAGCCGTGAGCGGCGCATGTGGAACGACTGGGGCAGCCGACCGCCGCACAAGGTGGTGGTGGTCGACACCTGGTTCTGGGACTGGCGCGGCCGGGGACCCTACACAGTCGGCTTCATCGCGGAGGACCGGGCAGGCCGTCAGCTCGCGCACCGGACGGTACGCGTCTACGTGGAGTGAGGTGACGAAGCGCCTGGCCCCGGCATGCTCGCTCGGGCCTCGTCACACTCCTGACACCCTTCCTCCGCCGTGCACAGGAAGATCAGCGGGTTTCTCCTCAACGCCGAAACCGCGGCCGCGACGATGTGGCGGGAGCGCGCCAGCCGCGCGTGGGCGTGGCCGACCGGGCCTTCGTTCTGGGCGCCGCTCGCCCGCAGCCAACCATCGGCGAGGGCGAAGTTGCGGCAGCAGTGATCGTTCTCGCCGTACTCGATCCGGGTCGGGTGCCCGTCACGCAGGACTGTGCAGTGCTTCGGTACGCGATAGGGCACGTCGGCCACTAGCTCGGCCAGATGGAGGGTGGTGTCGGCGTCGTGACCCACGCCCAGCAGAAGGACCTGTCCGTCCAGGTCGTGGACCCGCCCCACGGGGCTCTTCACCCCGTGTGGCGGGAGTGGCAGCGGATCGGCCGTGACCTGCTCGGCGGCCGGCCCCAGCGCGGCGAAGGCGAACGGGTGATCGCTCCGGAGCACACCCGGCAGCCGGCGGAACGTCTCGGCCACGACGCCCAGATCGGGTGCGGCCGGGGTTTGGTCGGGATCGAAGGGCGTGTCTCCGTCCGCGGTCCATGACGGCATCGCGAGCGTGCCGTCGCTCCCCACGGCCCGACGGAGTGCGGCGATCAGGCCGGCGGGCCCATTTTCGACCGGACGTACCGCGCGGAAGGACGTATGCACCAGCAGCACGCCGCCGGGCGAAACGCCAAGCGCCCGCAGCTGAGACGCCATCTCCGCCACGGTGCGCGTCTGCACTACGGGTGCCCCGCCGGGTGAGGGGCGGCGACCGCTGGGAGTCGCGACGCCCGAAGCAGCTTGATATGTGTAACGGCGTGCCACGCCCACACCCAGGCGACGGCGCCGTAGAACGTCAACAACACGGCCGGCGACGTCGTGCCCGACGCCACCGCCGCGAAGCTGGCGAAGAACGCGAGCCCCGTGAGCCCCGAATACCACGCATACGCTCGCTCCCCCAGCCTGGCGAATCGCCGCGCGAAAACGAAACACGCCCCGATCAACGCGTAGAACGCGATGCCGCCCGCAACGAAATGAAGCAGGCCGCTCCGGCTCATCCCTTCCCCTGGCTCCAGCGCCGTGCCTGGCGGGAAACCGGGCGCCGGGTCCGCGACGAAGACGCCGGCGCCCACCAATCCGGCGCCGTAGAGGCCGAGCAGGATCGGACCCCACGTTCCACCGGGCGACCCGGCGAGTACGCGCCGCACGCCAACGGCGCCGAGCAGTACGAGGACCCCGGCCACCAGGAAGTTCACGATCTGGATCCACCCGAGATCGCCGTTCGCCAGATGGCTGAGCGCATGGCGTCGCATGTCGAACCCGTCCCGTGTCATGACCTGGACGAGGCCCACCAGTAGGTAGAGCGGACCGGCCATGGCGCCCCAACGCAGGAGGGACGAGCCGATCCGGCTCTCAGCGTGGGCCGTGCTCACCCGCGCGTGAACGTTGAGGTCCGGGTTGGCAGACTTCATCCATGTCTCCTGTTCGCCTGGGTCGGTGCGTCGGTCCATCGTCTCGTTTGGTCGTTCGGCCGCGCCCGGGATCGACAGGTCCGCATCGAGCGGTTCGATGTCGAATTCCCGCGGTCGGCTTCGACTCCTGTATGAAAGCACCCCATGATCACTCGATACCGGAGGAATCGAACATGAAGTACATGCTCATGATGCACGCTCCACGCGGCACGGGCGAGTACCAGGTCGGCGATTGGGATCCGGCGGACTTCCAGGCGCACATCGGGTTCATGCAGGATCTCAATCGCCAGCTCACAGCTGCGGGCGAATGGGTCGACGCCCAGGGGCTCGCGGCGCCTGGCCAGGCACGGCTCGTCCGGGCCGGCGACAATGGCCACCCGGTGACCGACGGCCCGTTCCCGGAGTCCAAGGAATTCCTGGCCGGGTTCTGGATCGTCGAGGTAGATTCACCCGAGCGAGCCTATCAGATCGCGGCGAAGGCATCGGCCGCGCCTGGCCCTGGCGGCGCACCACTGAACATGCCGATCGAAGTGCGACAGGTGATGGACGGGCCGCCCCGGGACGCATGACGCCGTAGTTCCTCGGCCACCCCGTCAGGCACCTGTTGCACGATCTCGCGCCCCAGGTGCTCGCGCAGTCGCGAAACCTGACACCGTCCGGATCCGTATGTGCGAACGGAGGTGCAAGATGGCTGCTCATGACGATGGTATCGAACGGACGACGCCGTATCCCGCAGTGATTAACATCCATCCCGCGACGCAGGAGCGAAACCGGTGGACCGTCGCGTTTCGCTTCTTCCTCGCCCTGCCCCACATCTTCCTGGTCGGCGGACCGGTCGCGATCATTAGCTCGGTTGGCTGGGGCACGGACAGCAGCTGGAGCTGGGGCGGCGGGTCGGGCGGGCTCCTCGGCATGATCGTCGTGCTCTCCGCCATGGCCGCCTGGTTCGTCCTCGTTGTCACCGCCCGGCACCCCGAAGCGCTGTGGCGCTTCGGAGCGTGGTATCTTCGGTGGCGGGTTCGCGCCATCGCCTACGTCACGTTGCTGCGGGACGAGTATCCCCCCTTCGGCGACGGAGAGTACCCGGCCGGTTTGAGGATCGACATGCCGGAAACGCCGCGGGACCGGCTCACCGTGGCGTTCCGGCTGCTGCTGGCCATCCCGCACATGATCGTCCTCATGCTGCTCAGCGTGGCCTGGGCCTTCACCACCGCCGTGGCGTGGATCATGATCCTGTTCACCGGCGAGTACCCCGAGACCCTCTACGGTTTCGCGCTCGGGGTCCTCGCCTGGAGCATGCGCGTGGAGGCGTATCTCCTGCTCCTCCGGGACGAGTATCCGCCCTTCACCCTGCGGGCCTGATGCCCGCGCGTCACACCGCCGACGCGATGAGGGAAGCGTAGCCCTGCTTGTAGCTGGGGTAGCGGAACTCGAACCCCGAATCGACGAGCCGTCGGCTGGAGCACCGCTTGTTCGTGCCTCGACGGTCACCCCCAGTTCCGGTCCCGTACGTGTGGTCGCGGCACGGATCCGGTGCCCCGGCCCGAACGGCGATCCAGCGGTACACATCACGGAGTGGGGCCGGGTCCTCGTCCGCACCGATGTAAACCGCGTCCGGCTTCGGGACCCTCAGGAGGTGGCGGACCACGGCGGCAGCGTCGTCCCGATGGATCCGGTTGCCATACTGATCGGGCCCCGGGCACCCGGCATGCCCGTCGACCACCCGGCGGATCGTGCGGGTCCGGCCGGGTCCGTAGATGCCACCCAGCCGGACAACGACCGCCGCACGGTTGCCGACCCCCCCGCGCTCCCTTCCCTCCCCGCGTCCCCAGTGCCGGGCCAGAGCCTCCCCCTCCATGATGACACGCCCCGTCGTGTCCGCCGGGTTCGGTGGCGTATTCTCGTCGACCCAGCGGCCGTCACGTTGGCCATAAACGCCCGTGCTCGACACCAGCACAAGGCGCGCTGGAGCACGATCCGACCACGCCACGGCGCCCAGCACGTTGCGCAGACCCTCGACGTACGCGGCGCGGTACTCCGCCTCCCCGGGACCCGAGGGTGAGACCGCGTACACCAGCGCGTCCACGGAGGGCGGCAGATCCGACAGGCTGTCGGCTTCGGTCACATCGGCGGCGATCGGCCTGATAACCGAGGGAAGGCCGGACGGGTCACGACGGAGCCCGTAGACCTCGTGGTTCGCCCGCGCCAGGAGCTCGCCCAGACGCGTGCCCACGTATCCGCAGCCCGCGATGAGGATCCGCTGCGGCACGTCACTATCCGTGTTCATCGATATCCGTCCCGGTCGTCTTGTCTAGTTGGCGTCTACTATTATATGTTGACACGACCTGAACGCAAGGAAACCGGGTGAAGGGAAGACACAATGGGAGTTGGACGGGACGAGTGGGGGGGCGTGTTCCGCCGAACGATGGAGGCCGTGAGCGTGTGCGGGTTGTTGCTGTGTACTGCGTCGCAGCTCGTGGGGCAAGCGCCGGTGGAGGCACCAGCGTCCGCAGCGGCAAGCGAGAGTGGCGAGGTGGTCGAGGACTTCGCGGCCGTGCGAGACCGGATCGGCCCCATCTGGATCCGAGCGGTGGACGATGAGAGCGCGGTGCCGGCCGGGTTGGACACCCTCGCCGTCATGCGGGCGAGCGGGGGTCCGTCCCTGTCGTCTGAAGCACAGAGGCTCGTGCTGGCGTACGAAGGTTCTTTCATGGCGCTCCGTGCCAAGCATGGCGGAGGTCCCCGGGCGCGTCTCCGGGACCTGAAGGAAGGGTTCGAGCGGATGGATGCGGCGGTATCGGCGTCGCCCGATGCGGCCGAGCTCCGCTACATCCGGCTCATGAGCGGGTTCTACCTGCCGCGGCTGTTCGGCCGTCGGGAAGCGGTCCGTGAGGACCTGTCCGCGCTCGCCCGGGTGCTCCCGGAGAGCGATGACCGGTTTCCGCCCGGGTTGTACGCTGTGGTAGTGGATTTCGTGCTCGAGCACGGTGACCTGGATCCGGCGACCCGGGCCATGCTGGAGAGCCTGGCCCGATGACGTTGTTGACATCGCGCCGGGCCTGGATCGGCTTCGAGGTGGTGTTCCGCCCGTGGATGCGGCGGCGCTTCGCCGGAATTCACGTCCGCCTACCGACGAACGCATCGGTGCCATCGGGGCTTCCCATCCTGCTGGTTGCGAACCACGTCAGCTGGTGGGACGGCTTCCTTCTGCGGGAGGTACATCGGCGGATGCGGCCGGAGGCGCTGTTCCACGTGGTGATGGCCGAGAAGGAGCTCCGACGATGGCCGTTCCTCCGGTGGCTGGGCGCGGTGCCCCTGGGTGCGGGCCCGATGGCAGCGCGATCGACGCTTCGATCGCTGGACGCAGTGTGCGGTACGGGTAACGCCGTGATCGGGTATTTCCCGCAGGGGAAGATCTGGCCTTCTCGCCGGCGTCCGCTGGGGTTCCGTCGCGGGGGCGACTGGCTCGCCGGACGGTTGGCGCCGGTCACGGTCTGTCCGGTAGCGCTTCACATAGAACCGCTCAACCGGTCTGCGCCGTCCGCGTTCGTGCTCGTGGGTTCACCGGTGGTGGTACGCCGGGCACCCGCGGCGGGATTCCTCGAGAGTCGGGTCACCCGTGCGCTGGATGAGCTGCACGTTTTCCTCGATGAGCGCGGGGAAACGGCCGCGACCGGTTGGGGGCCGCGTTGAGTCCGCTGGCGGCGGCAGCCACGCTCGCGCTGGCTCCTCTGCTGGTGGTTGCGCTGTGGAATCTGGTGGCCGCACCCCGACTACACCGACACGCACCGAGTCTGAACGGTCCTCTCGTGAGCGTGCTCGTGCCCGCGCGTGATGAGGCCGAGAACCTGCGGTACCTGATCCCTGCCCTTCTCGCCAGCCGGTACCGGCCGCTGGAGATCGTGGTCCTGAACGACGACTCGCAGGACGACACGCTGTCCGTGGGCCGCCACTTCGCCGGTGCCGACGGCCGGGTCCGGGTCGCCGACGGGCACGCCCTGCCCGAAGGCTGGACGGGAAAGAACTGGGCATGCCATCAGCTTCGTGGCCTCGCGCGCGGTGAGATCCTGGTCTTCTGCGATGCGGATGTGCGTCCCAGGCCCGATGCCATCGGACGTACCGTCGCGGCTCTGGATGCCCTTGAAGCCGACGCGCTCACCGCCTTCCCCCGAGACGAGTCCCTGAGCTGGACGGGATACGCGGTCGTGCCGCTCGTCACCAAGCTCCCCCTTGCCGCGCTACTGCCGCTGTGGCTCGTGCCGCGCTGCCGGAAGCCCGGGCTCGCGGCGGGGAACGGCCAGTGGTTCGCGTGGCGGCGAGACGCCTACGATCAGGCGGGCGGCCACGCGGTCGTCCGTGGCGACCCGCTGGAGGATGTTCGCCTCGCCCGCCGCGCCAAGACGGTCGGGCTCCGCCTCGCGGCCCTGCCGGCTCCAGCGGACCTGGGGATCCGGATGTATCGGAGCGCGGCGGACGTGCGCGAGGGCTTCAGCAAGAACCTGTACCCGCTCCTCGGATCTCGCCCGCTGTCGGCCGCCGCCGGCGTAGGCCTGTTCCTCCTTACCATGGTGCTGCCTTTGGCGCTGCCATGGCCGCCCGGTGCCGGGCTCTTCGAATGGATACCGCTTGTCATGCTGCTGACGGTGCGGGTCACGACGGCGCTGCTGTTCCGGGAGCACCCTGCCGGCCTCATCCTCCATCCGGTCGGCGCGACCGCTACGGCGGCCCTGGTCGTGGACTCCTGGTGGCGGCACGCGAGTGGGTCCGTGGTGTGGAAGCGGCGGACCCTGTCGCCTCGCCGAGCAAGCAATCGACCCGCAGGCGTTCTACAGGCCGAACCAGTAGCTGGCCTTTATCAGAAGGACGTTCGTGCCCTCGCTTCCCAACAGCGCGCCCACGTCGTCACCGAGCCGGAATCGCCCGCCGTGGTCGAAGTCGGTGCGGCCCTGGCTCCACACGAGGAAGAGGGTCGACCCGGGTCGGTACTCCCAGCGGAGGACCACATTCGAGCGCAGCTGGCGGAAATTGAAGCCGGGGTCGTTGAACTGGAAGTCCGGCGCTCCGTTCCCGTCCAGGTGCACGGAGTGCCGGACCACGCCATCGACGGTAGTGGACCGGATCTGGTCGGCGGTAAGCACGTGGGTCCGGTCCTCGAAGCGGTCGGCGCGCGGAGCGGTGATCAGGCGGAACGTCGAGTACTCGCCCGCGCTCAGGAACGGTTGCGCGTAGAGCTGGAGTGAGAGTGTGGGCGAGAACGTGTAGTTCAGCCGGGTGGTCATGGCGACGGTGGTCTGGTCCACGGTGCCGAGCACCCAATGGCTCTGACCGTCGGCCTCCCGCATCGTCACGTACTGCACCGGGTTGCGGTTCACGTTCACGGACGGTCCCATGAAGAAATCCGCGTTGTGGGACGGCCGTACCGTGACGCCGGATCCCAGGCTCAGGCTGCGTCCGCCGGTGCCAGCCTGCTGAGATGCGTTGACATTCAGGGACACGCGGATCGGCTTCCGAGCGTCGGAATAGATGTTCGTCCAGAGGTTGCGGTTCGCTGGCCGGAGGAACGCCGGCCCACCGCGCAGCAGCGTGGTCGACAGCTCCGGCGCGCTCACGTTGATGCCGGCGTTCACGCCCCAGAAGTCGTTGTGCTGGAAGCCTCCGTTGACGTTGCCGCCCAGGGCCATCCGCTCGCCGGCGAAGTTGACACCCGACCAGAAGTTGTGGCCCGCGTACCAGGACCGGAAGTGCTTTCCCTGATCGTACTGCTGGTAGCCGATCCACCATCCGCCGAGGGCCAGGTCCGCGTTGGTCTGGAAGCCCAGGTCGTTGGCCTCGAAGCCCGGCGACGACGCGACACCGAAGAGCGCGAAGCGCCAGCTTCCCTGCAGCTTGAACACCTCGCCCTTCGCCGCGAAGCCCGCGAGCGAGGTCCGCTCGGCGTCGTAGTCGACATGGGTGGCATCGGGCCGCTGGAAGTAGTGGACCGGCGAGCGCTGCACCCGGTCGATGGACTCCGCCGTGCCGGCGATCCTGCTCCCCACCACCGACGCCCTGAGCTGGTAGGCATCGGCGCCGAACCGGTGCCTGACGTCGAACCCGCCCGTGTACGCCGAGCGGCGCAGCCAGTCCAGCTCCCCCGTGGCGGGGAGGCTGCGGTTCGTGGCCGTCGCGATGGCGCCCAGGGTGCTGCGGCCCTCGGCAAAGTCCTTCATCAACCGCCCAACGGCATAGTTGGTCAGCGGCTCGACGGGCACCTTCCCGGACCCGCCTTCATCCCGGAACCACGCCGTCGCGCGGCCCGTTAGGGCGTCGAGGAAGCCGATGGACCAGCCGCCGGCCGTCTTCCCCGACAGCTTGGCGGCGGCCAGGATCGTGGTGTGGTCGGGCCGGGACGTGTAGTCGCCTTCCACCTGCCCCTGGGGAGGGCGGCCGATCCGGCGCGAGTAGAACAGGCTCTCGTTACCCAGGTCGCCATCGCCGATCCCGATGCCGAACCGGAAGATGTCCACGCCTTCGACGAAGAACGGCCGCCGCTCCGAGAAGAAGATCTCGGTGGGCGTGAGATTGACGACGGACGGGTCCGCTTCCACCTGGCCGAAATCGGGGTTCACGGTGGCCGTGAGGGTCAGATCGGACGTGATCCCGGCCTTGATGTCGGCGCCCACGCCGCCGAAAGGATCCACGTCCCTGTGGAATGGATCCCCCGGCTCGCCCGGTGCCCGGGTGGCGCTCATCACGGCGTACGGCATGAGCTCCAGGCGGCGAGGCGTGCGCAAGTCACGCAGGCCCCGCATGGTTCCGAAGAGCGATACCGTCTGCGCGTTGTCCGGCGGGATCGGTGCCCACAGGGACTCCTCGCCGTGGCGGGCGATGTTGCGCATGAAATTCACCCCCCAGACCTGCTCTCGGCCACTCTGTGGCCGACTGAACCGGAGCTGCGACAGGGGGATCCTGAACTCTGCGCTCCACCCCTCCTCGTCGCGGCTGGCCGCGCCTTCCCACACCGCGTCCCAGCTGGAGTCCAGGTCCGTGTCATTGAACAGGAGGGCGTCCAGCTTCACGCCGACGGGATTCAGCCCGAACGCGAACGCGGTCCTCCGGTCGAAGTAGCTGTCGATGGCGACATAGAACCAGTCGGAGTGAACGTCGGTATCCCTGCGCGCCAGCTGCGCGACGATGGAGTCGGGCGCCGTGTCGTACATGCGCGCGGCCACGTACAGCGCGTCGTCGTCGTACAGGATCCTGACTTCCGTCCGCTGCGTGGCAGGGCGCCCCGGATGGGGCCGGGTCTGGGTGAAGGAGGTGACCAACTCCGCGGCGTCCCACGCCGGCTCGTCGATTCGGCCATCGATCGTGGGGCGAGCGTCGGTCCGCGTGACATGGACCGTCGGTGCCGCCGCCGCCCCGTTGTCCTGTGCGGTCGCAGGTCTGGATTCGAGCGTTCCGAGCGCCATGGCCAGGGCGACCACGCCGGTCGCTCTCCGCCTTGATGAACGTCGCAATTGCATCATGTGCATGGCCATGAGTGGTTCGCACCCACCCGTCCCAACCGGTCCGTCCCTCTGGTCCCTACGACGACTCGATGCCCCGGGTTTCGGGCGCCTCGCAGTGCCGACCTGCACGACCATTGACGACCGCGCCGCGGCGGTGCGTTATTGTGCCGATGAATCTGCCCTCCCTTCCTCGGATCGCCGTCCCGATGGTCGTCGCCGTCCTGTGCCTGGGCCTGGTCGCCGCACCTGCCGCGACTCAGGAGCTCGAGCGTGACCGGCTCCAGGTCTCGTTCGGCTTCCTCGTGGTGCCCTATCGTGGGAGCGAGGCGGGCACGATCGAGGTTGAGTATCGGTGGGCCGATCCGCTGCTGTGGCGAGCGCGCCCGCGGGTCGGAGCCGCGGCGTACACCGACGGCTCGGCGTATGGCTATGCCGGTCTCTTCGTCCCCTTTGCGATCGCCCCCCGGGTCACGATCGAGCCAGGATTGGCGGTCGGCTCGTTCCGGGCGGATGAGATCGACCTCGGGAGTCCTCTGGAGTTCCGATCCTCCATCGAGGTGGGCGTTCAGCTGGGGTACGGGCAGAGGCTTTCCCTGCTGCTGTATCACCTGTCCAACGCGGGCCTGGGGTACAGGAACCCGGGGGTCGAGGTCCTCGGAGTCGGATATTCCATCGACCTGTGAATCACGAAAGGACCGAGGCTCCCCGGCCCAGCGTGAACGAGGCGCCCGTCCGGAGACGGCGGCGCGCGCTGGTCGCAGGCGCGGCGTCCGGGTTGGTCGGCCTCCTGGTGTTCCTGATCGTTCACGACCTCTGGATCCTCCCGATCTGGTTCGTCCTGCCCATCGGGCTTCCCGTGGCCGTGCTGGTCGGGTTGGCGCTCGGCTGGGCGTATCATGAGCTGGAGCCGCGCCTACCCCGCCGGCCCTGGACCGCGGCCGCGCTGGTGGCAACCATGGCGGTCGCCCTGACTCCTGCTGTGATACTCGCGGAGCTCAGGGCTCCCATGTTCGACCTGTCCGGTCCCGGCGGCGCCGTGCTGCTGGTGTCCCCGCGCAAGGCAGGACTGCTGTTCGTGGTGGAGCTCCTCTTTACGGCCACCGCGACCGGCTGGCCAACCCGACCGCCGGCTACAATCCATGGCTCGA
>CAYXJH010000066.1:0-11747 GCA_964465415.1 uncultured Gemmatimonadaceae bacterium | reverse complement strand
CGCCGCGACGGCGGCCGCGGCCTTCGACCAGGGCCGCCACGCCGAGGCCGGCGAAGGGCGGGCCGTCCGACGGGCCCCAGAAGAAGGCCGGTTCCCGACCTGGGCGTAACAGCTGCTCCGGGTGTCCCATAGGGGCCGGGATCGTGACGACACGGATCTCGTCGTCCGTCCACGGCTGGTCCAGCGATCGGCGCAGGAATTCCATCATCCCGGAGCCGGCCGTTCAGCGACAAACAGGTGACAGACCCCCATGGTCAGGGCGTGCACGCCGACGATCTCCAGTCCGGCCTCTCGGATCATGTCCCTGAACTCCGGCGCCGACGGAAATGCGGCGATGGAGCTTTGCAGGTAGCGATACTCCCTCTCGCCGGAGAGCAGCGCGCCGATCCGCGGCACCAGCGTGTGGACATGGAACCGAGCGAGTCGTCCCATCATCCCGCCACCGGGTTCCGACAACTCCAGCACCGCGATCCGCCCGCCGGGCCGCGTCACCCTGCACATCTCCCGGAGGCCCCGGTCTCGGTCAGGCACGTTCCGGATGCCGAACGCGATCGTGGCGGCGTCGAACGTCCCGTCAGGGTAGGGGAGCGTCTCCGCGTCGCCGACCACAAGCCGAATCCGGTCGTCCAGCCGCGCGGCTCTGATCTTGGCGGCAGCCTCGCCGAGCATCCGCCGGGACGGGTCCAGGCCGTCGACCTGCACGGCCGGATAGCGTTGGGCGATGAGAAGCGCCAGGTCTCCCGTGCCCGTCGCCAGGTCCAGCACCCGCCGGGCTGGCGCGCGGCCGTCGCAAGCCAGCTCACGCACGGTTCGCCGCCGCCACCGCTGGTCGATCCCCAGGGAGAGTACGCGGTTCAGGAGGTCGTAGCGACGGGCGATCCGATCGAACATGGCACCGGACCCGCCTCGAGGCTGCTCCCGGTTAGCCCCCATGCCTGTCACGGACCCGGCGGACTGCGCCAACCAGGTCCCGGAAGTCGTCGAACGGGAGCGCCTGGGATGCGTCACTCAGCGATGCTCCGGGCTCCGGGTGGGTCTCGATCATCAGCCCGGCCGCTCCCGCCGCCAGCGCCGCCAGGCTCAGCGGTCGGATCAGGTCCCTGCGCCCGGTGGCGTGGGACGGATCGACCACCACCGGCAGACCGTGGACCCGGGACAGCAGGGCCACGGCCCCCAGATCCAGGAGGTTTCGGGTGCTGGAGTCGAAGCTCCGGATACCACGCTCGCAGAACACGACCCCCGGCGCGCCGTGGAGCAGGCAGTACTCCCCGGCCAGAAGCCATTCCTGAATCGTCGAGGCCATCCCCCGCTTGAGCAGGATGGGATGGCCCTGGGACGAGGCCGCCTGCAGCAACGCCGAGTTCTGCATGTTGCGGGACCCGATCTGGATCATGTCCGCGTGCTGACCCAGCATCGGGGCCTGGTCCGGGCTCAGGATCTCCGTCACGACCTTGAGGCCATTGGCATCCGCCGCTTCGCGCAGCCACCGCAGGGCAGGCTCGCCCCGCCCCTGGAACGCGTACGGCGACGAGCGCGTCTTGAACGCACCCCCACGCAGGAATTCGACATCCAGCTCGCCCACGAACCGTGCGATCTCGTGGATGCCTTCTTCCGATTCTACGCCGCACGGCCCGGCCATCACGATCGGCGCGGCGTTCCCGCCGAGCCGCACCCCATCGATGTCGAGAAAGTCAGGGAGGGCGTCCATCAGAGGGTGTGGGGAAGGCTCCGCCGCGACGCCTGCCACGCCGTCGATGGCCGACACGGCCTCCGCGTCGACGTGCGCCGACGACGGCTCCACGAAGAACTGCACCGCCTCGCCGGTACCGAGCCGTCGTACCCACAGCCCCCGGCCGACCAGCTGTCGCTGAACCTCGTCGGGATCGGCGCCAGGTTTCAGTGTAACGATCAAACGTCCCTTCTCTCATCCCCTCTGGTATCGGCGCGCGCTGCGCCGGACCGTAACGTACCGGGGCGCACCGTCTCGTCAAGGCGGCTCAACAACGGGGGCGGTCGTACGGCTCCACCGCGTCCACCTCGGTGTCGTGCGCGACGCGGGGTATGCCGGGCCGGCGCCAGACGTTGAGGATGTACACCAGACCACCATCCCGGCGCCGCACCACCTCGATATAGTCGATGCGCCTGGCGGCCTCCCGTCCCGACGCCTTCATGACGACCCGCCCCAGCACCGGCTTCGAGAAGCGACGGCTGGGCAATTCGTCCATGGTCTGGACCCCCTTCAAGGATGACGCCACGCGTTAACCCTACCGGCCGAAACTCGCGGCGAGCGTACCGCGTAGGGTAGGCATCGAAAGGGACCCACCGGGGCGAGCCATCATGAAACGCAGGACGAAGGTGATCACGGGGACGACGGTGCTGCTGCTCGTGCTGGGCGGCGCGACGGCCGCCGTGAGGGCCAACGGCACGCGGGACGCCGACGTGCGGAGCGTCGTCGTCGAGCGCGGGACGATCGTGGCCAAGGCGCTGGCGATCGGTACCATCGAGCCGGAAACGGAGATCAGCGTCAAGTCGAAGGTGTCGGGTGTCGTGCAACGACTCTTCGTGGAGGAGGGCGACTACGTGGAAGCGGGTGCCCCGCTGCTGGAGATCCGGCCCGACCCGACCCCGCTCGAGCTGGTGGAGGCGCGCCGGGCGGTGGAGCTCCGCGCGATCGAGGCGGACAATCTGCGCCAGGAGCTGGAACGGTCACGTTCCCTCCGCGAGCGGGACCTGAACTCACAACAGGAGCTGGAGCAGGCCGAGCGCCGGTACCGGGAGGCGGCGCTCCAGCTGGTCACGGCCAGGGAGCGCCTCGAGCTCCTGGAGACGGGCCGCGTGAAGGGCGGCACCGAGCGGGTCGAGAGCGTGGTCCGCGCCCCGATCACCGGGTACGTGCTCCAGAAGATGGTCGAAGTGGGTGACCCGGTGGTGCCCCTCTCCACCTATCAGGAAGGCACCGTCCTCTTCGGCATGGCCGACATGGGTCGGCTCGTATTCCGCGGGACCGTGGACGAGATCGATGTGGGCCGCCTCGCGGAGGGGCTCCCGGTGGCCATCAGCATTGGCGCGCTGCCCGGTGCCTCGGTTCCCGGCGAGCTGTCCCGAATTTCGCTCAAGGCGCGCGCCGACGGCACCGCGACCGTCTTTCCGGTGGAGATCGGGCTCATGCCGCTGGACGAGATCCGCCTTCGGGCCGGCTTCAGCGCCAATGCCGAGATCATCATGGACGAGCGGGTGGACGTGCTGGTCCTGCCCGAGCGCGTCGTGACGTTCGAGGGGGACTCGTCGTGGGTCGAGGTGCCCGGTCCCGGCGGTGCGCGGGAGAAGCGAGCGATCCGGACCGGCCTGAGCGACGCCATCAGGGTCGAGGTGCGAGCGGGGCTCGACGAAGGTGACGTCGTTCTCGAGAAGCCGCTGCGGACGGTGGGCAGCAGCTGAGCAGGGGCATCATGCGACTGGTCACCCTCTTCGCCCAGCTCGTGGACGACCTGCGCCGGCAGCGGCTGCGCACCGCCCTGACCGTCCTGGGCATCACCTGGGGCACCACGGCGGTGGTCGTGCTCCTGGCCTTCGGGGTCGGGCTCGAGCGCCAGATGACCGTCAACGCCCGCGGAATGGGTGACGGCCTCGTCCTGGTAAGCGGTGGTCGCACCACCCTGCCGTTCCGCGGCTTCCCGGAACGGCGCTCGATCCGGCTGACCGAGGCGGACGTGGACCTGGTGGCCAACGACGTGGCGGGACTGGAGGTCGTCACACCCGAATACGGGACCTGGGGCCGGTACATCCGCCGGGGCGAGACCCGTACGGAGGTGTTCCTGACGGGAGTGCGCGCCGACTACGGGGATCTACGCAACGTATTCGCCCAGGCAGGCGGTCGATTCATCAACGAGGCGGATCTGGCGGGCCAGCGCAGGGTGATCGTTCTGGGCGACGAGGTGAAGCGGCTTCTGTTCGGCGACGGGGATGCGGTGGGGCAGGAGGTGTTCGTTGGTCGCACTCCGTTCACCGTGGTGGGGATCATGGCCCCGAAGGGTCAGAACTCGTCCTACCAGGCACGGGACCAGGACCGGGCGTTCATCCCGGCCACGACGTATCGGGTCATGGAGGGCAGCCAGCACATCAATCACCTCCTATTCCGGCCGGTCGACCCCGAGTTCGCCCAGCTAGCCACCACCGGAATCCGGGAGGTGCTCGGCCGCAAGCACGCGTTCGACGCGCGGGACCGAGACGCTCTGAACGTGTGGGACACGAACGAGATGATGACGATGTTCAAATATCTCTTTCTCGGGTTCAACATCTTCCTCGGTCTGGTCGGCACGTTCACCCTGGTCGTGGGCGGCGTCGGAGTCGCCAACATCATGTTCGTGGTGGTGCAGGAGCGGACCCGCGAGATCGGCCTGCGCCGGAGCCTCGGGGCGCGCCGTCGGGAGATCCTGGGCCAGGTGCTGATGGAAGCGCTACTGGTGGTGAGTCTCGGGGCGGCCCTCGGATTCGTGATCGCATTCGGGCTGGCGAAGGCGGGTGGCATGCTGCCGATCGACGAGTTTGTCGGCGTGCCCACCATCTCGCCTGGCGTCGCCCTCTTCACCGCGGGACTGCTCGCCGTGGTGGGGCTCGTCGCGGGGCTCCTGCCCGCACGGCGCGCCGCCCGGCTGGACCCGGCCGAAGCGCTGCGCTGGAACGCCTGAGGAGAACGAATCGTGATCCGTTTGCTGCTATCGGAGTTCTGGGCGGACCTCAAGGCGCAGAGGACACGGGCGCTGCTCACACTGTTCGCCGTGTTCTGGGGCACCCTCACCATCGTACTGCTCCTGGGGTTCGGCGAGGGTTTGAAGCGCGCCGTTGTTGAGGGGACGCTGGGGGCGGGCGACCGGACCTTCATGGTGTTCGGCGGCGAGACCACGCAGCCGTTCAACGGCCTTCCGGGCGGTCGTCGCATCCGTCTGGTCCAGGAGGATCTCGACCTGCTCATGCGCGCCATCCCGGAGATCGATGCCGGGAGCGTGTCGTTCGGACGATGGGGCACGCTGCTGGCTTCGCCCCGGCTGACCACGACCACGATGATGGAGGGCGTACACGTCGATTTCTCCGAGCTGCGCTCCATGTACCCGGTGTCGGGCGGCCGCTTCCTGAACGCCGCGGACCTGGTCGAGCGGCGTCGTGTTGTGTTTCTCGGCGACTCCATCGCCAGCCGCCTCTTCCCGGACGGCGACGCGATCGGCAGCACACTGAACGTGGACGGTCTGCCGTTCACGGTGGTGGGGACGATGGCGTCCAAGGCGCAGTCGGGGATGAACAATGGACCGGATGCCGACCGGGCCGTGATACCGGCCACCACGCTCCAGGTTATCTACGGGCCGCGCCACGTGAGCCACATCCTGGTCCGCCCGCGCGACATCCGTGAGGCGGAGGTGGTCAAGCGCCGACTCTACGAGGTCCTTGGCGCCCGGTACGCATTCGATCCTGACGACACTCGGGCGCTCCGGATGTGGGACTTCATCGAGGAGGCGCGGATCACCCGGGCCATCGGGTTGGGCATTCAGATCTTCCTCGGCGTCGTCGGCGCCCTCACGCTCATCGTGGCGGGCGTGGGCGTGGCCAACATCATGTACGTGGTGGTCCGGGACCGGACCCGCGAGATCGGCGTCAAGCTCGCGGTGGGCGCGCGACGCCGGCACATCATGGCCCAGTTCGTCTTCGAGGCAGTGCTGGTCTGCTTGACCGGTGGACTGGCCGGACTCGCGCTCGGGGCCGGCATCGTGGCGGGTGTCGCGGCGCTGCCGGATACGAACGACGCCATGTTCTATATCGGTAACCCTGCACTCCCCTGGCCGATCGTGCTCGCCACCGTGGGCATCCTGGTAGCCATCGGGATCATGGCGGGAGTGTTCCCGGCGCGGCGAGCGGCCTCCCTGGACCCGGTGGTATCCCTGCGCTGGGAATAGCTGATCATGGCAGGGGTCTTGACGAGGCCCATGCGAGCCTCCGCTCTACGGCGTCAGCACCACCTTGCGGCAGCCGTCCTGCTTGCTGGCGAACAGGGCATAGGCGCTGGCGACGTCCGCCAGCGGCAGCCGGTGGCTGATGAGCGGCTTCGGATCGATACGCCCCTCCCGGATGTGTTCGAGCAGGTGCGGCATGTACCGCCTGGTGTTGCACTGGGCCATCCGGAGTGTTAGCCCCTTGTTCATGGCCGTCCCGATGGGCACGAGGTTCCAGGGTGGGCCGTAAACGCCAATGAGCACCACGGTGCCGCCTTTTCGGACCGTGTTGATCGACCAGTCAATGGCGGTAGCGGAACCGGCCTGTAGCATCACGACGCGGCCGAGGAAGTCGTGCACGTGATCGCCGTCCGCTTCCAGGCCGACGGCATCGATGCATACGTCCGGGCCCCGGCCCGTCCACCGCTTCAGCGTGGACACGGGGTCGTCGACCTCCTTGAAATTGAGCGTCTGGACTCCGTTGTACTCCCGGCAGAACGCGAGGCGGTCGTCCAGGTGGTCGACGGCGATCACCCTGTCCGCGCCCATGAGCCAGGCGGCCTTTTGAGCGAATACGCCCACGGGGCCGCAACCGAAGACCACCACCGTGTCGCCCTCCTCGATCCCGCCCATCTCGGCGGCCTGGTACCCGGTGGGAAGGACGTCCGTCAGGAAGAGCACGTCCTCGTCTTCCATATCGGCGGGGACCCGCATGGGCCCCACGTGCGCGAACGGGACGCGTACGTACTCCGCCTGGCCGCCGTCGTACCCGCCCGTCGTGTGGGAGTACCCGAAGACACCCGATGCGTACTCGCTGTTCGGGTTGGTGTTCTCGCACATGCCGAACAGGTCACGCTCGCAGAACCAGCAGCGGCCGCACGAGATGTTGAACGGGACCGCGACACGATCGCCCGGCGCGAGACCCCGCACGGCCGGTCCCACCTCCTCGATCACCCCCACGAACTCGTGCCCGAAGGTGTGACCGACGCGCGTGTCGGGGACGAGCCCACGGTACAGATGGAGATCGGATCCGCAGATCGCCGTCGTGGTGACGCGGAGGATCGCGTCCTCCGGGTGCTCGATCCGCGGGTCCGCCTTCTCCTCGTACCGGACATCCGCCGGCCCATGGTAGACCATCGCTTTCATTGACCGCCTCCGTCATCGCCTGACCCAACAAGAGCCGGCCGCTCGCCCCCGCGACCGGGCGCCAGCACCAGGAGGCCACGGGGGCAAGTTGCGTGCGACGCGACGACGGGAATGTGGCTTGCACCCTGCGCCAGACATCGAATTAGCGGATCGGACGAACCGGGAGGCTCGAAAGGAGTGGCATGGACCATTTCAGGACCGCGCGTCGTGGCCCCATCGAAGGCGAGAACCTGATCGGTCACGATCCGGTCGGCTTGCGGCCGGGCGTTCCCATGCGTTCCCGGCCGTCACCTGCCGAGGGGGCGCCGGAGGCCCCTCCGACGCCGCAAGACGGTCATGAGAGCCGACTGCGCCGGGCGGGGCTCGACGCGCCTACACCGGTATTCGGCACGGCCCAGCCGCTCCACGGGCTGAGTGGAGCGCTGCGGCGCGTGGCATACGCGCTGCCGGAGCATCAAGGGCGGCACTGGCTGCTGCTCATGGTGGCCGACCGCGTCGATGTCGTGGAGGATCGCGTGGGGGGTGTTTTCTCCGCACCGCTCGCGGCGATCGGGGCCGACGCCGGCGCGCGGCGTGTCCGGGCCAATCCGCTACCGATCGTGGTCGGGTTGGGCGGCGCGGTCCTCGGGCTGGCGACCGCTTGGAAGCTCAGGCGTTGAGCATGGGCCCTGCACCCGGCGGCGTGGGTCCTGCCGGCGCGGAGTCAGGATTCGATCCGGAAGCTCCGCGTAATCAGCGTCTCCTGACCGGCTCCCAACGGCCATTCCACGTTCGTCCACATCCGGTACTCCCCCGGCGGCAGGCCGGCGGGCATGGTGTGACGGAAGCTGTCGGACCCGTCGGGTGACAGGGTACGAAGCTCCATCGTGCAGATTTCCGTCGGCTGTTCGGCGGCCTGCACCCACGACTCCCCGTCCCGATACTCCAGCGTGGAGACGCAGAGGTTGTAGCCGATCATCTCATCGGACCGATTGGTCAGGGTCAGGGTCACGTCCTCGCCCGCGGACACTGCGTCCCGGTCCACGCGCAGTTCGGCAAAGGTCGGCTCACGTTCGTTGAAGACCGCCTCGTTTTCGTTCGCGTTCTCCATGGCGCACCCTCCCGCGAGGATACAGAGGGACAGGCTGCCGAGGCGGATCGCCCTTCGACCTGGTCTCATGGTTCAGCTCCAATGGAATGGGCACGGTCATGCCGGTCCTCGAGGTGGACATCACGTCCGTCCCTCGTTACCCTGCCCGGTCGGGGATGCGATCTCCGTGCCCCTGTGACGATCCCCTTCATCTGAGCCGGTGGCGGCGCCGTCGCTCGAGGCACCGCGGCGGCAGAGAGAGAGCGATGTGATGAGGCACAGGTATCTGACCCCACTGGTGCTGGCCGCCGTGGTGGGCTCCTGCGATGCCCGGGCGGAAGACGCGGAGTACGGCGGCGAGGAGGTGGATGGGTCCGTCCATCCGCAACAGGTGTGGTGGGATCGCATGCAGGAGCTCTGCGGACAGGCGTTCGCCGGCGAGATGGTTCGCTACGATGAGGAGATGGACACCGGCTGGCTCGACCGGGAGGTCATCATGCACGTGCGGGAGTGTTCGCCCCAAGAAATCCGCATCCCGCTGCACGTCGGTGAGAACCGCTCCAGGACCTGGGTGCTGACGCGCACGGAGGACGGCATCCGACTCAAGCACGACCACCGGTATCCGGACGGTACCGAGGAGGCCTCCAGTCAGTACGGGGGTCATACCGAGGACGCGGGCAGCGAGTACCGCCAGGAATTCCCCGCAGGCGCGTTCTCGAGGCAGCTGTTCGAGTCGCAGGATCACCCGGACGGTGTGCACAACGTCTGGATCATGGAGATCCACCCGGGCGACCGGTTCACCTACAACCTGACGCGCTTCAACCGGGACTTCCGGGCCGATTTCGACCTCTCCGCCCCAGTGGATGCGCCGCCGCCGCCATGGGCGATCGAGCCGCGGCTGGACGGGGAAGGAGTCGAGGACAGCCACTGAGTCGGGGGGGCAAGGCCCGGGCTCTCAAGACGCACGCCCGACGGGGGCGATGGTGCAATCCGAACTGCTGTCCTGGCTCACGAGCCAGTTGATCGCGCTCGGGCCGGGCGTCCTCTTCATCGCCTGCCTGCTCGAGACCGCGGTGTTTGCAGGGCTGGTGCTCCCAGTGGGGGCGCTCATCGCGTTCGCCGCCATGCTGGCGGCCCGCGGGCTCATGGACCCCGGTCAGATTGTGATGGCGGCCGTGTTCGGAGCCCTCATCGGGGATCAGGCGGGGTTCGTCGTCGGGCGATGGTTCGTCGCTGGGGCGCGCCCCAGGGCCGGTCCGATCATCACCATCTGGCGCGGCGCCCTCGCCAGGACGGAGCGCCTGGTGCGGCGCCGCGGACTGATCGGGATCACCCTCGCCCGGGCGATCCCGTTCGTTCGCACCATCATGCCGTGGTTCGCCGGTCGCTCCCAGGTGGGATGGGTGCGGTTCTCGGCCTTCGACGCCCTGGGCGTGCTGCTGTGGGCCACGATCTACGTGGGCGGTGGCTTCCTCGCCGGCGAGGGGTGGAGGCAGGTGGCGGGTCGGTTCGGTGAAGCGGCCGGACTGGCCGTCGTGGGCCTCGGTGTCATCGTAGCGCTGTTCATGAGCAGACGCCTGGGACGACGGGTCTTCCGCCGCCGCTCTCGCTCGGCGCGCTGACCGACCGCCGCGGCGCCAGGCTCGGGCGAACACACCGTTTTTGCGCCGTCCCCCGCCCCAGAGTATTCTATTCGCAACTCACCTGCACCGGACGGCCCACATGGAGCGACCTCCGCCAGAGGCCCGTGATAGAGGACGTGAGTACGTGAAGCGCCGCCGGAACCGGCTGGCGCGACTCATCCAGCGACCCCTTCCTCCCCCGCCGCCATCGGGAGACCTGGGAGAGGAGAGTCGTCGATTCCTGCTGGAGGAAGCCGAGGAGCTGTACTGGAACGAGCTCTCCTGGGAGCAGATCACGGAAGAGGAAGGGCTCCGCGAAAGCGGGCTCGTCGAATTCACGTTCCCCGGATTCCTCGCGTTCATCGAGGGACTGCTGCTCCGCGAGGTAATGCCGGACTCCCGCGCGCCCGCGCGCCCGCGGCCGGAGGTCGTGGAAGACATTCTCCTCTTCCTCGCCGCTCGCTGCGTCGAGCTGGAAGGTTCCCGGAGTGACGAGGCGCGGATGGAGCGTGAGGTGACGACGCGCCTCATGGACCTGGTCCTGTACCGGCAGCACGGGATCGACGTGGAGGAGGTGGAGCGTCTGGAGGAGGAGGAGAGCCCGTGGGGGGAGCGGGACGGCGGCTGAGTCTGGAGCCCGTGCGCCCGGTGCTGAGCGGAGGCCCGCTCCTCATCGGCCATCGCGGCGCGGCCGGCCTGGTCCCGGAGAACACGATTGCCTCCTTTCGCGACGCCGTGGATCGGTGGGCGGTGGACATGATCGAGCTGGACGTCCGGGCCTCCGCGGATGGCCGGTGTGTGGTCATCCACGATGACACCGTGGACCGGACCACCGACGGGATCGGGCGGGTCGCGGCGCTGTCGATCGACGAGCTCGCATCGCTGGACGCCGGCTTCCGCTTCGTCGGTCCCGAGGGCGGCCACCCTTTCCGGGACGCCGGACTCGGCATTCCCACCATCGAGGATGTCCTGGAAGCGCTCCCGGATACGTCGCTCACGGTGGAGGTCAAGGCGGGCGCCGCGCAGCGACCGCTATTCGAGGCCCTGCGCCGGTTCAACGCCGCGGATCGCGTGATCGTCGCCGGCATGGATCACCGGGACCGGACGATGTTCGGCGCGTACCCGGGCGCCCGCAGTGGCTCGAACCGGGACGTGCGCCTCTTCTACCTGCTCCACCGCGCCTTTGCCGCCCGGTTCTGGCGGCGTTCGTGTGAAGTGTTCCAGGTGCCGGAACACCATGGCGCCCTGCGCATCGTGACGCCCCGGTTCATTCGTGACGCGGCTCGACATGACCTCCCCGTTCACGTATGGACCGTGAACGATCCACTTGCCATGGAGCGCCTCCTGGAATGGGGTGCGGACGGTATCATCACCGACCGGCCGGATGTCGCAGCGAACGTCCTGGCTCGACACGTCGGGCGAGCGCTGCCGCCCGGCTTGCGGTGAAATGTCCAGGGGCGCCGGGCGGGCCGACCTCGCCGATTCCCTGAGTCGACACCTGGCGCTTCACACGCTGATCGAGGCGGGCCGCCCGGTGACCGTGGCGGTGTCGGGAGGCCTCGACTCCGTAGTCCTGCTTCACCTCCTGAGATTCCCGCTCCGCGAACGGGTCGGCGCGCTCTCCGCCGCGCACTTCGACCATGCCATGAGGCCTGGCAGCGCTCGGGACGCCGAGTGGGTGGCGGGGTTGTGCACGGCGTGGGAGATCCCGCTGGTCTCCGATCGGGCCACTTCGGTGCCGACGTCCGAGGCGGGGGCCCGACGCCTGCGCTATGCGTTCCTCGAGATGACGACCCCTCCGGATACATTGATCCTGACGGCCCACCACGCCGACGACCAGGCGGAGACCGTGCTCTTCAGGGCGGCGCGCGGCACCGGCCTGCGGGGGCTGCGCGGGATCGCCCACCGCCGGGGGCGAGTCGTCCCCCC
>CAYXJH010000065.1:0-11788 GCA_964465415.1 uncultured Gemmatimonadaceae bacterium | reverse complement strand
CGGGCGGTCTGGAGCCGCTCCAGCACGGGTAGGGCGGCCGGGTCGTCGATCCGGCGAAGCGCTTCCACCGTCGCGACCTCGAGGCCGGGCGTCCGCCCGGCAGTATCGAGCGCCGGTATGGTGCGCGGATCCCTGAACCGACCCAGCGCGACGACGGCCGCCGCCCGCACCCAGAACTCCGGACGCGCGGTCAGGCCGGACAGCGGCTCCAGGGCAGCGGGTGGACCCAGCTCGCCGAGAGCGTCCGCGGCTGCGGCGATCACGTTGGGATCAGGGTCCTCGAGCGCCGCGATAAGTGGGGCCGCGAATGCGCGATCGCCACTCTCTCCCATGGCGGACGCGGCCAGCACTCTGAGGTCGGGATCAGGCGAGTTGAGACCTTCACGGAGGGCTTCGCCGGCACCGGTCCGACCTGCCGACTCCGGCGAGGCGAGGGCGGCGAGGGCCATGCGGGCGGCGGCGCGCCGGCCGGAATCATCACCGCCCAGCGCATCGACCAGCTCGCGTACCAGGGCAGGCGACGCGCCCCCGGAACGCAGCCGGTCGAGCGCCTCGTGACGCGACCACTCATCTTCGCCGACCAATGAATCGATGAGCGGGCTCAGCTCAGACACGGAAGGTCCTGACCAGGGATGTCAGCCGCGTCGCCTGGGACGACAGGTCGTGCGCCGCCTTGACCAGCTCCTGCACCGCCGCCTGCGCCTCACGCGCGCCCTCGCTGATCTCTTCCGTGCTCTGGAGGATCAGCTCGCCGCCGCGCTTCTGCTCGGTGGTGGCGGCGAACACGTCCTGGGTCTGACGGTTCATGCTCTCCACCGCCTGGATGATCTGGCGACTGCTCTGAGCCTGCTCCCGCGTCGCCACGCGGGACTCATCCGCGATCGCCTGAATGTGACGCATGGCTTCGTTGGTCTGCTCCGCCGCCCGCGTCTGCTGCTGGGTCGCGACCGCCACCTCGTCCATCAGGTCGCGGGTCCGAGTCGAGGACTCCAGAATCTTGTGCAGGGAGCCGGCCGCCCGCTCCACCACCTCCAGCCCCTCCTGGGTGCGCTGAGACACGACCTCGCTGGACTGCACGGCGGTCCGCACCCGATCCCGGACCTCCTCGATGGTCGTGCTGATATCTCGTGTCGATTCCACCGACCGCTCGGCCAGCCGCCGGACCTCCTGGGCCACGACCGCGAAGCCGCGGCCATGCTCGCCCGCCCTCGCCGCCTCGATGGACGCGTTCAGCGCCAGCAGGTTCGTCTGATCCGCGATGTCCTCGAGGAACTCCGAGATCCGGCCTACCGCCTCGCCGGCCTGCCCCAGATCGTTGATCGCGCTCACCAGCGTGTTCAGCTCCGCGTGGATCCGCCGCATCCCGGCAAGGACCTGCTCCATCGCCGCCCCACCGGCGCTGGCATCGTCGGCCGCCGCATCGGCGATCTCCCGTGTCTCGTGGGCGTGCCGCTCCGCCTGGTTGATGGACGCCGCCATCTCCTCCATGGTGGACGATGTCTGGTCCACCGCCCCGCCCAGCGCCTCGGAGTTCTCGGCCGTGGCCTCTATGGCCTGGCCCATCTGGCCGATGGACGCCGACGTCTGATCCACCGATGCCGCCAGCGCTTCGGTGCTGCTGGCGACCCGCGCGATCTGGGCGGCGATCTCCTCCATGGACGACGACATGGCCTCCGTCGCGCCGACCTGGTCGTCGACCGTCCTGGAAATCAGGTCGGACGTCGCTGCAATCTCCTCAGCCGCCGATGCGACCTGGGCCGTCGCCTGGTTCACCTCTCCCACAAGCTCGGCCAGCTTGGCGGACATGGTGTTCAGCGAGCGGCCCAGTCGCCCGATCTCGTCGTCCCCACCTTCCGCCAATCGCGCGGTCAGGTCGCCGCTGGCGACCCGCTCGGCGAACTCGACCGCGCTGGTCAACGGGTTGGCGATCCGGCCCGCGAGCCATACGGCCACCATGACCGCCACGAGGAGGGCCAGCACGGTGAAAGACGAGCTGGCCAGTCGCATGCGTTCCAGCGCATCACCCATCGCGGAGTGCTGAACGTCGGCCAGCGTCCGGGCGCGGGCATCGAGCTCGCGGATGGCTGCGCGCGTGCGCTCCGCGCCACGGCGTCCCTCGCCGGTGGCGAAGAACCCGAAGATCGAGTCGGTGGGCACGGCGCCCGTGTTCACGGCTCGCCGGGTCTGGATCCCCAGCTGGACGACGTCGTCGATCCACAGGCGTGAAGCGATCATGACCGAATCGTACGTGGCGATCTGCTGGGGATCCCTGATCAGCGTCCGGACTTCCTGCGAGGCGCGCACGAAGCGGTCGTCCGCCTCCGCGAAGCCCTCCAGGGAAACCTGTTCCCCCGTGAGCATGAACTCGCGAAACGCAGCGACCCGATCAGCCACGGCCTTGCCCATCGCCGCCGTGTTCTCCTGCACGCGCTCGAGCCGCTCCAGGTCGCTTCGGGAGGTCTCGAGGCCGGCGGCCTGGATGAACACGACCACGCCGACCATTACCATGAAGGCTACGATGATGCCGAAGCCGAGGAGGATCTTGTTCCTGACCCGCGTGTTCTCGAACCATTGCCTCATCGTCGTCACCTCACTCTGAAGGGCTTACGGGCGGTGCAGCGGCCCGTCCGATATGCAGCACCGTCACCACACCGGTGTCCCGCGTGACCACGCCCCTGACCAGCGACGGATCCAGCCGGGCCTCCGACGCGGGCGGCGGGTCCCGGAGCTCCGAGGCTGCGACCTCCGCGAGCGTGTCTACCCCGTCGACGAGCAAGCCCAGGATGCTCTGGGTTGGATTGTGTCGCACCACGACCAGGCGTCCGGGCCGCTCGGCCGGCTCGCCCATGAGGCGGATCCCCAGGTCCAGCACGGGCAGGACATCGCCTCGCACGCTGGTGACACCCGGGACTTCGGGGCTGGCCAGCGGGAGCCGGCTGATGGGCGGGGTGCGAACGATCTCCAGGATCTCGTCGACCCAGAGACCGAACCGTGCCTCTCCGAGCCGCAGCACCAGGAGGTCTCGTGGCGCGTCGGTCACGGCGCCTCCCGTAGCGTGCCGATGGTCTCCAGCAGCGTCTCGGGCTGCCACGGCTTGCACAGGTAGGCGTCGGCTCCGGCCTCGAAAGCGGCCGCCCGGTCCTGATCCTGGCATTCGGTGGACACCACGACCACGGGGGTTCGGGCGGCGAGCTCCCTCCGCAACCGGCCGATGAAGGAGATTCCATCCAGACGCGGCATGTTGACATCCACGATGAAGAGGTCGATGTCCGGCTCGGCCGCCGCCCGGTCCAGACCTGCGACGCCATCGCCGGCGAACAGGAGCTCCGCCTCACCGCCGCCGAGAACCATGCGGTAGAGGCTGCACATCATGGGACTGTCCTCCAGCACCAGGATCTTGCGCGGATTCATGGCTCCACCTCGTCAATCCGACCTCCGGTGAGCTCGATCACGTCCGCCGGGTCGAGTAGGAGGATTACGCGTCCGCCCGGCAGCACGCTGGCACCCGAAACGCCGGGAGTACGGGCGCCGTACGCGGGCATCGCCTTGATCACCAGGTCCCGCTGGTCGAGGAGCCGTCCGGCCGTCACCACCGCGCCGTCGCGGCCATGTCTCAGCATCACGCCGAACGTCCCTCGGTCGACCGACGGCCAGCCGAAGATGCGATGCGGATCGGCCAGAGGCATCAGCGACTCCCCGTCTCGCACCACCTCCGTCGCTCCGACGCGCTCGATCCGATCCAGCTTGAGCGTCCGGATCACCGCGGAGGCCGGCACCGCCATGACTTCACCGCCCGTTTCGAACAGCAGGCTCGGGACGATCGCGACCGTCAGCGGCAGGATCATGACGAATCGAGTACCACCCTGCGCGGTCGGGGTTACCCGCAGCTCGCCCCGAAGGGTCCGAACCCGTCGATGCACCACGTCGAGCCCCACCCCGCGCCCCGACACCGTGCTCACGTCCGATCGAGTCGTGAAACCCGAGCGGAAGATGAGCTCGGCCACCTCCTGGTCGGAGAGCGCGTCTGAGCCGGCCACGAGCCCCGCCCCGAGGGCCTGCGCACGGATCGCCGGCAAGTCCAGGCCCGCCCCGTCATCCTCCACCTGGATCCTCACCCGATCGCCCTCCTGGGACGCTGTCACCCGGACCGTGCCATGGCGACGTTTGCCGGCCGCCTCCCTCACCTCCGGTGCCTCGATCCCGTGATCGATGGCGTTGCGCACCAGGTGCAGGAGCGGCTCCGCCAGCGAGTCCGCCGTGCTCTTGTCCACCTCTGTCGCCTCCCCCTCAACGATCAGGCGCGCTTCCTTCCCCTGGTCGCGAGCGAGCCGACGCACCAGTCCGTGGAATCGACCCAGGACGCGACCTAGCGGGACGAGCCTCAGCGCCATGATCTCATCGCGCACGCGCTCGGCTCGCCGCACAACCGCGGTGGCCAGATCCCGCGCGGGTCCCGAAGAGGCCCTCGTCAGCCTCGCGCTCAGTGACTCGGCCTCGCCCAGCAATTCGCCGACGTCGGCCAACAGCACGTCCAGCTTCGCGAAGGGGACCCGAACCCGCTCGTCATCAGGCGACGGGAGAGCGGAATGCGTTCCGAGCTCCTCCGACGCCGGCGAGTCGTCGGTCCGACCACCCACGACAGCCTCCAGGCGCCGTCGGGCGGCGGTCAGGTCAGGAAACGCCTCCGGCTCGTGCACGCCCCCGGCCGCCTCGACCGCGCGCCGCAGCGCCGTGGCCCCGTCGAACAGGCGGTCCACCACCACGCCGCCAGCAATCTCATCCGGTTTCAGGAGCGTCTCTACGACGTGCACGAAGTCCCGGATCGCCGCCAGGCCCAACATGCCGGCGTTCCCCTTCAGCGTGTGGAGGCTCCGCAGGAGATCGCCCCGGGTCTCCCCGTCCAGCGATCCCTCCCGCTCCAGCTCCAGCAGCCCCTGGTCCAGCCGATCGACCTGTTCGCGCGCCTCGTCGCGGAACTCCTCGATCAGCGATCCCAGGTCGAACGACTCATTCAATAAACGATCTCCCCACGGAATGCCGTCCCGGATCAGCCTGGCCCGGCGATGCGGGATTTGTTCCACCGCCGTCCCGGGAACCGGCGAGCGTTACGGCAGATTGGAGGGATGACGGCCGTCTGGCCAGACTACGACCGTAAACGAAGGAGCACCGAATGATGGAGCCTGGACCCTCCTACGCGATCGCACGGACACTCCACGTCGCGTATGACGAGGCGGATCGCCGCGTGCGGGCTGCGCTCAAGGACGAGGGCTTCGGAGTCCTGACTGAGATCGATGTCGCGGCCACGCTGAAGGAAAAGCTCGGCGTGGAGCTCCCCCGCTACGCGATCCTCGGCGCGTGCAATCCGACGCTGGCGCACCGGGCACTGGAGGCGGAGCCGGACGCGGGGCTGTTGCTCCCGTGCAACGTGGTGGTTCGCGCGCTGTCGGACGACCGGACGCTGATCGAAGCGCTCGACCCCGTGAAGCAGCTCGCGCTGTCCGAATCGTCCGAGCTCGAAGGCGTGGCCGTCGAGGCCCGGGAGCGTCTGGGCCGGGCGATTGCCGCGCTGGAAACGAGCTGAGTCGGGGCTGCTGCGGAGCGGACCTTGCAGCCCTCACGCGGCCTGAAAGGAGCGCTGCATGAGGCGAGCGATTCCGATCCTGGCCCTGTCCCTCGCCGTCCCGGACGCCGGGGCGGCGGCCCAATCGACTCTGGAGCGACCCGTGGCGGGTCCGGATGTGTCGATCGGGGTGCCATGGACGCTAGACGTCGGCGTGGGGCCGCTGCTGCAACGGCGGTCGGGCACCGGGCTGGACGCCGATCCCATGGTCCGCGCAGCGCTGGTCCTCCCGAACCGGTGGGTCGCGGAGGTCCGGTACGCGCCGCAGCCCGTGGAGATCGGGGGCGCGGATGACCTGGAGGGAGCGGTCCGCGCGGCCTGGCTCCGGCAGGCGAACGGCCACTGGCTCGATGCAGGTATGGAAGGAAGGTACTCCGCCGGGTCCGAGGCCGTTCTGATCGGCGTTGTCGGGGCCCGGTGGCTGGGCCCGCTCCGGGCGGTGGCCTCGACCCGGGCGCTGTTCCCTACGGAGGGCGACACGCGGCTCGCTCTGGGGGCCAGCGGGGTATGGCACCCCGCGCCTGGCCGACTCCCCATCGCCCTGGCCGCCGATGTGTCGGCCCTGACCGACCGTCGGGCGGGCGAGGCGATCGCCTGGACCGCTGGCGTCCAGGTCGGCGTCGCCTTCACGCCCCACACCCTGTCCATCTTCGCGACGAACGCCGGTAACTCGATGCTCGGCCGGTTGACCGGAACGGACCCCGTGCGCCTGGGCGTCGAGGTAACGGGCCACGTGCCAATCGGCCGCCTCTTCGGCTTCCACGTCGACCGGCAGACCGCCCGGGCGAGCGTGCGGGAAGCGGGGGCGGATGTCGCCGGGGTCCAGGCCGACGTCGTGATTCCGATCCGGGAGTATCGCTACGACCCGGTCCGGATCGAGGTCCCCGCGGGCGCAACCGTTGAATGGGTGAATCGGGATCGCGTCACCCATACCGCCACGGCGGATGACCGGAGCTGGAACTCGGGCGGTCTCGAGCAGGGCGAGCGCTGGCGCGCCGTCTTCACCGAGCCGGGAACGTACCCCTACCATTGCGGACCACACCCTTACATGCGTGGCGTGATCGTAGTGCGGTAGCGGAGCCGAAAAAAGCGGCGCCGCCGGCTCAGGGAACCGGCGGCGCCGTGGGGTCTGTCTCGGTCCTGACGCGATGCCGCGATCGGCACACGCCAAACTTCGGACAGCTTACCGCGAAATACCTATCTCGGCGAGGTGCCGATCAGGCGATCGCTTGCCCGTGTCAGGAAGTCGACAGTACTGGAACTAGACAAGGATCACCTCCTGTTTTCAGTGGACGAAAGGGCGTGAGCACCAGCGGGATCTTCACCCGCGGTCCTTCGGTCGGGCCACCTGGGGCATCGACCTCCGGCCCAGCCGCCGTTCCGGCGACGCTCGGAAGGTAATGCCGATGTCATCGGCACACAACCGCCTGGGCAGCAAGGGATTCAGAGCCTGAACCCGGTGATCAGCCGCTTCTCTCGCTCGCCCTCGATGGAGGCCTCCATCTCGATATAGGCTTCGAGCCCGCTCCCTCGCAGCTTCTCGCGGAAGAGCTGGTCGAGCTGGAACACGCCGGCAGAGTTGGTCATCTCGATGCGCAACCGGATCGGCTTGAGCTCGCCGCGCTCGATATGGACCTGGTCGATGGCCGCCGCGGATACGCTGTGGATGCTGACGGAGCCTTCCTCGAAGGGGATGCGCGACCGTCCCTTGGCCATATCGAGCGCGTCGGCGATCCGAACGATTCCCGCCTCGAGCGTGAGCGGGCGGCCGCCCGAGCGGTGGGCGATGATCGCGTGGAGGATTTCGCTGCGAACGATCGCGGCTGTTCCCACGTCGTACTCGTGCGCCAGCAGCTCCCGCAGCTTGTCCTGGGCGACGAACAGGGAGTAGTCCTCGTGATCCGCTCGGTGGATGGACATGCCGAGGTCGTGGAACAGGGCGGCCAGCGCGACGATCACGCCGGCGTCCTCCTCGGTCAGCCCGTGGTCCCGGACCGCGCCCGGCTCGATCCGGGCGTCCATGAGCAGCCGGAAGAGCCGGATCGCGATGTTCATGACGATCTTGACGTGGACCGGACCGTGGTCGGTCATGCCGAGCCGGTTGATGGACGTCACGTTCGCCGCCAACCACAGGGCATAGAGCTCGTCGTCGGCGTTGATGCGCTCGATCAGGCGGGCCAGACGAGGATTCTCCCGATCCGGCACGTTCATGTGGAGGCGCTTCGCCATCCGATCCGCATGGGTGCGGGGAAACTCACGCGCCAGCGAGTCGGCCGCCCCCGCCCCCATTTCTCTCGCCTCGTCGGCGGCCGTCATCGCACGCCCTCCAGACTTTCGAGTTGCTGACCGGTCCGCTCGACGACGGCAGGATCGTCGTGGCGTATGGTGAAGTGGCCCACCTTGCGGCCCGGCCGCGGCTCCTTTCCATAGAGGTGCAGGTGCACGTGAGGGTGGCGAAGCACCTCCGCGCGATCCGGGATGGCACCGATGAGGTTCACCATGCGAGCATGTCCGCGCGCGGCCGTGCTGCCCAGGGGCAGGCCGAGAACGGCGCGGACATGATTCTCGAACTGGCTCGTCTCGGCCCCCTCGATGGTCCAGTGACCCGAGTTGTGGACCCGTGGCGCCAGCTCGTTCGCCAGCAGGCGGTCACCCAACTGGAACAGCTCGATGGCCAGGACGCCCACGTAGTCCATGTCCTCCATGACGCGCGTCGCGTAGGTCCGGGCCCGCTCCTCGAGCGCGGCCGTTACGGCTGGCGCCGGTGCCGAAGAGGTGCGCAGGATCCCATCCGCGTGGTGGTTCTCGACCAGCGGGTAGAAGCCCAGTTGGCCGGCCGGGCCGCGCACGGACAGGATCGAGAGCTCCCGGTCGAACGCGACGAATCCCTCGAGAATCAGGGGCACGCCTCCCAGCGCCTCCCAGGCGGCTTCGATCTCCCCGGCCTCCCTGATGACGGCCTGGCCCTTCCCATCGTATCCGAAGCGCCGGGTCTTCAGTATGGCCGGCAGCCCCACCTCGTGGACGGCGGCCCGGAGCTCGTCGATGGAATCGGCGGGGCAGAACGGCGTGGTCTCGATGCCGTGATCCCTGAAGAAGGACTTCTCGACCAGTCGGTCCTGGGCCACCTCGAGCGCGCGCCGACCGGGGCGAACGGGCACCCGGGCCTCGACGTGGTCGATGGCGTAGGCGTCCACGTTCTCGAACTCGTAGGTCACCGCGTCGAGGCGCGAGACGAAACGGTCGAGCGTGTCCGGATCATCGTAGCGCCCGGTCATCACATCGGCCACGTCCGTCGCGGACGTGCCCTCCAGCGGATCGAGCAACCGGCATTCGACGCCGAGCGGATAGGCGGCGAGGGCGAGCATTCGCCCGAGCTGACCGCCCCCCAGCACACCGAGGCGCATCACGACTCCGGATCCGGCCGGCTCAGCACGCGCTCGGTCTGCTCCGCGCGGAACCGGTCCACGGCGTCCCGGACCTCGGGGTGCTTGTTTGCCAGGATCGAGGCCGCGAGTAGGGCGGCGTTGACCGCCCCGGCCCGGCCGATCGCCAGGGTACCGACGGCCACGCCGGCGGGCATCTGGACGATGGAGAGCAACGAGTCGATCCCCTTCAGCGTCCGGCTCTCCACCGGTACGCCCAGCACGGGGAGTGACGTCTTGGCCGCGGTCATTCCCGGAAGGTGCGCAGCGCCGCCCGCTCCCGCGATGATGACCTCGATGCCACGGTCCCGGGCGGACGACGCGTAGTCGAACAGCAGATCGGGTGTTCGGTGCGCGGACACAACGCGCTTCTCGAACCAGACGCCCAACTGGTCCAGGGTGTCGGCCGCGTGTTGCATGGTCTCCCAGTCCGAGGTCGAGCCCATGATGAGGCCGACCAGTGGAGTCTTGGACATCCTGGGCTCCGTGTTGCGGGGTGGAGGCGCGCCTCCGCCTCGGGACCCACGTAAGCTAGGACCCGGAGGCGGGGCGGCAAGCCCGGGACCGGGCAGTAGGGCCGGGGAACGCGGCTTGCCTTCATGGAGCGGGGCCGTGCATAACACAACCAGGGGATTACACTCTTGAAGAGCCCGACGGTCGGTGTCGAGGAGGAATACCAGCTGGTGGACCCGGAGACGGGCGCCCTCCGCAGCCGGGCCGATACCGTGCTGGGGATCTCGTGGACCGACGACCTGGAAGGCGAGCTCCAGGACACGATGGTCGAAGTACAGACCCCACCGTGCGGGTCCATGGCGGAGGTCGCGTCCTACCTGCGTCGCCGGCGCCTCACGGCCTCGGCGGCGGCCGGTGCCGAGGACCTGGAGATCGTCGCCGCCGGCGTGCATCCGTGCAGTGACTGGCGGGCCCATGGGCTGGCCGACGGCGAGCGGCCGGAAATGCTGGCGGCTCGCTTCGGCCGCGTCGCCCTGGACGAGCATACGTTCGGAATGCACGTCCACGTCGGGCTGCCGGAACGGGTAGACCCGGCACGGCTCCTGGCCGAAGCCCGCTGGCTCACTCCCGTCCTCGTGGGGCTCAGCGCAAGCTCCCCGTTCTTCCAGCAGGAGGACTCCGGCTACGCCTCGTATCGCTCGATCGTTCATCGCAGGTACCCCTTGAACGGACCGCCGCCCAACCTGGGGTCCGGCCGTGATCTCGAGCAGCTCATGCACATGCTGACCAGGACTGGGCTCATCCCGGACCGGCGCACGGTGTACTGGAGCGTCCGCCTCAGCCCGACCCAGCCCACGATCGAGTTCCGCGGCGCCGATGCCTGCCCGTCCCTCGTGGATGCGGCCACGCTTGCGGCGCTGGCGCGGGCCACGGTTGTGCTGATCGCCGACGGCGGCTCGATCCGTCCCGGCCGAGCCACCTCGTGGGACGACCTCCTGCTCGACCTGGACGAATGGCAGGCGGCGAGGTTCGGCCTCGACGCAACGATTTCCTCGCCCGGTTCGCCGCCCGACGCCCGCCCATTCCGGGAAGAGGTGGAGCGGGTGCTACGCGTGCTCGAGCCGACCCTCCAACGTCTGGGTGACTCACGCGCCCTCGCCACGACCCGTTGCATCCTCGATGATGGCAATGCCGCGGATCGAATGCGCCGGATCCTCGCCCGCACCGGCGACATGGTCCGCGTGATCGACTGGCTACGGGAGGAGACGCAGGCGGGGCTGTACCGCGAACCGGCCCGGGATGGCTGACCGGTCGTTCCATCCCGCCTCCGCATCGGGAGACGACTCGCTATCTTGATCGGTCATGGCTCGATTGCCGTCCCCGGTTGAGGTCCGGTCCCTCGTCCGCCTGGCACTGCCCATCGTGGTCGTCCAGGTCGGACTCATGATGATGGGCGTGGTCGACACGCTCATGGTGGGCCGCGTCTCGGCCGCGGCGCTGGCCGCCGTGGCACTGGGCAACATCTACTTCTTCAGCGTGGCGATCTTCGGGATGGGCGTGCTGTTCGCCCTGGATCCGATCATCTCGCAGGCCGTGGGCGCCCGTGACGACGTCGCGATCGCCCGGGGCGTCCAGCGGGGCCTGGTCCTCGCCCTCATCCTGGCCGTGCTGAGCCTCGTTCCGCTCCTGCTGGTGGAGCCCCTGATCGTGCTGCTCCGGCAGCCGGAGGACGTGGTACCGATGGCCGCGGGCTATGTATACGCGGCGACGCCGGGGATCCTGGCATTCTTCGCGTTCGTGGTACTTCGGCAAACGCTTCAGGCCATGGACCTGGTCCGCCCCATCCTCGTGGCCGTCGTGGTGGCGAACCTGGTCAACGTGGTGCTCAACTGGACGTTGGTGTTCGGGCGCTTCGGCTTCCCGGCGCTGGGCCCCATCGGAACCGGTTGGGCCTCGACACTCAGCAGGTGGACCATGCTGGCGGGACTGGTGCTCATGGCCCTTCGTCGAATCGGTCCCTACCTGCGCCCCGCCGGCCGCGAGGTCCTCCACGTGCGGCCGCTCGGCCGGATGCTCAGGCTGGGCCTCCCCGTCGGGGCGCAGCTCGAGCTGGAGGTCGGTGCGTTCGCGGTGGTCGCCCTGGTCATGGGCTGGATCGGGACCGTGGAGATGGCGGGGCACCAGATCGCCATCAACCTGGCCTCGCTGACCTTCATGGTGCCGGTCGGGATCGCCCAGGCCAGCTCGGTCCGGGTCGGTCAGGCCGTGGGCCGGGCCGCGCCGGCCTCGG
>CAYXJH010000064.1:0-11925 GCA_964465415.1 uncultured Gemmatimonadaceae bacterium | reverse complement strand
GCCAGCCGGTGAAGCGTCCGTCCATCCGGGCGCCGCCCGTGATCTCGGGCAGGGTGGCACCGCTGCCCGCCACGGCGAATGTCGCGTTCAACTGGACGGGCGGAATCGCCGGCTCGAGCAGCTGCTGGACCTCCAGGCCCACGATCCGGCCGGTCACCTCGTACGCGGGGATGGCGCCGCGGAGATCCAGCGTGCCAGCTACCGTGACGACGCCACTGGCTGCTTCGAGCCGGACGTCGAGGTTCATTGGGACCTGCCCCGGTGCCCCCTCCAGCACGACGGTCCCGCTGACCAGGCCCCGGAACGGCAGCCCTGGCGCGACGGGCTCCAGCGCGGCAAGAGGCACGGCCTGCAACTCGGCCATCACGCGTCTCAGCTCGAAGCCAGGATCGGTGGAGGCGAAGTTCCCTGCGAGGTTCACGCTGAACGGGTCGGCGGCGGGACTGGTCGCCAGGCGCGCCTGGAGATCGAACGAAACGTCGCCGGCCGTGCCCTGGACCGTGCCACGCAGGGTCCCGACGTACGGGAGTGGACCCGTGAACGACTCCACGAGGCTGAGCGCCAGAGGATCGAGGAACAGGTCGACCGACTCCAGCGCGAACTGGCCGGCAGGCCCGTACACCGCCCGAAGCGAGCCGGCGGCAGCCGACGTCTCGGAGCGCACCGTGAGACTGGTCATTGCTATGGCCGACCGGTCACCGGCCAGGCGCCGGATCTCGACGATCCCGGACGCGACGGCGTCCTCGGGTGTCTCCACCCGGAGTCCCGGAAGATCGGCGAGGTCCAGCCGCTCCAGAGTGGCGACGGCGTCCAGCTCGAGGCCGCCGAAGCCGCGATCCCACACACCGGCCAGGTCCACGGCGGACGATCCGCCGAACTCGATCCCTGCCACGTCGAACCTGAGCGCCCCGTCCGGTAGACTGAACCGCCCATCCACCAGGGTCGCCGGCCGGCTGAACCAGCCGTCGGCCGTGTCGGGTAGCCCCACGATCCCGTCCGCCCGGCTGATGTGGAAGCTCGCCTCGGTCACCCCGGGACCCGACAGGATCGCCGACGCCATCACCATCCGCACGTCCGTCGCCCGGTACAGCGCGTCCGCCATGACGATGTCGACCTGGGCATTGCGGGCGAGCAGGTTGCGGATCCGGAACCCGGTGACGGGCTCGGGTGCGTCCGGTGATTCCGGCTCGAAGATGGGGGCGAGCGGATGCTCGTAGTTCCACAGCCCCGGCGCGTACTGGACGAGCCGGATCTGCGGCGCGTCCACCACGCCATCCTCGATCACCACCGGCCCGCCCAGCAGGGCGTCCACCGTGAGGGTGGCGCTCGCCCTGGGGCTGCGAACCCACACCTCGTCCGCGCCGTCCAACCACACGATGTCGGCGGCCCGGACCCGCAGCCGCGAAACGGGGCGCACCACCACGTCACCCAGCTCACGCGCCACCGCGGCCTCAAACGCCAGCACGTCGTCCTCGGTCCGGTCCACGCGCAGGTCGGACACGGTGAAGTATCGGAGCACGCCCAGGAGCAACAACAGGCCGGCGAAGAAGGCGACCACCCCCGCGGCCCCTGCGGGCCACCGTCTGCGCGTCCGCTCAACGTGCTCCATCGTACCTCAGAACGCCTGACCTACGGCAATGTGAAGCTGGAGTCGACCCCAGAAGCCGGGGGGATCCGGGCGGAACCGGTCCTCGTCAGGGATTTGAGTCAACCCGCCGGCGTCGGCTATGACGAGAGGGCCTCTTTCCCGGGGATTCGGATTGTACGCCAGGTCGATCCGGGCCGGACCGACCGGAGTCTCGACCCGCACACCCGCACCCGGGGTGAAGCGCCATGGCTCATCCATCTCCCACAGCGGCTTGAGCGCGATCATCCCCGCGTCCACGAACGCGGCAATCCCGACCCGGTGCCCGAACCACGGGGCGGGGAAACGCAGCTCGGCGCTGGTCACGACCACCGACGTGCCCCCAGTCGGGAAGAACGTCACCGGCAACCCGCCGTGAATCGTGTCCGGCAGCTCAACGCCATCCAGCAGCCACACGCCCGGGCCGAGCTGATTGCGGGAGTATCCCCGAACGCTATTCGCGCCCCCGGCGTAGAACCGCTCCTCCGGGGGCGTGAAGTCTTCGGCCCCGAGCCCAGCCCGCGTCAGGAAGGAGCCTGCCCGCACGTGCGTGCCGAGCACCCAGCCCGGTCGGAGCCTGCGGTAGAATGAGACCTCCGCGCTCGTCCGCACGAAGTCGTAGTCGGACGCCAGGGCAGGGGAGCTCCACAGGATGCTGGTACGGAGCGTGTGACCGTGGGTGGGGCTCACAGGCCGGTTCCCGCGGTCCCACAGCCAGCTGGCGCCGAGAGCGTTGCGCCACCGGGGCTGCCCGAGGGCGTCGATGTCCTCGGGCGTACACACGGCGAACGCATAACAATACAGGGCCGGGACGGCGTCCGTCTCCCGGTACTCCACATCCAGGGTTCCGGTGATCACCTCCCGGGCCCCCGCCCGGTGTGTCAGGGACAGCCGGCTGCCCTGCGCAGTCCGGCGATAGAGGCCGGGCTGGGTCACGCGCTCCGCGAACCCGCTCACGGCGAGCCGATTGCGAGGGCTCACGAAGAATGGTTGGATCAGCTCCCCGGAGAAGCGATAGTCGATCTCCCGCTGGAACAGCGTGTCCTGCGTCTCGCACAGGTTCGATGCGATCCGACTGACCGACGCGGACAGGGTCAACCGCCTCGCGCCGCGGATGAAGCTGCGGTCCACCCACTGGGCACCTGTCCGGATGCAGTCCTGCGTGCCGAACCCGGCCAGCGCCTCGACCAGGTGCTCGTCCGATTCGGTGATCTGCACCAGCACCGTCGCCGTGGTCTGCTCCTCCGGGTTGAGCTGGAGCGTGTCCGGCGCCACGCCGACCGATGCAAACTGTATCATCTCCAGCTCGTAAAGGTTGCGCTGACTCTGGCGGATCCGACTCATGCGAAGCAGGTCGCCCTCGGCGATCGCCAGCTGGCGGCGGATCGTTGCCGCGTCCAGCACATCCGCGCCCTGGAGGACAATGCCGTCCACCGTCACCCTGGGTCCGGGTACCGCCACCAGCCAGGCCGTCGCCAAACCCCGCTCCGCATCGACGCTGTAGTTGCGCAGGACTTCCGCGTATGCGTGACCATTCACTCGCAGCAGGTCGGCCACCTCGTCCGAAGCCGCCAGGAACGCGGGAAGCTCGAACCGGTCGCCGGCCTGGATACGGAGCTGCGCCGCCAGCGAATCCGGGTCTGCGATCCCTTCCGTGCCTTCCACGATCAGCGTGTCCACCGTGATCTCCGGCCCCCGCTCCACTCGGAAGGCAAGCCGGACCGGCCCCGGCGCCGGGGCCAGCTCCTCCACCTCCGGCACCACCAGCGTGCCAAAGAAACCGCTCTGTCGATAGAGCGTGGTCAGGCGCGCCACGTCGCGACCAACCGGTTCCACTTCCAGGACCCGCTCCCGCAGGCCCCAGCCCGTGCCCGGGAAGCAGAACGGGAAGAGGACGGGGATCAGCTCGCACCGCGTGACTTCCGTTTCCGTGATCGCGCGCAGCGAATCCCGGGTGAACGGCTCGATGTTGCGGAAGTCCAGCTCGTCCAGGCGTCGGCCGGCGTGCTCCTCCACCTGAGGATACAGCGTCGCCACGCCGGGCCGGGCACAGCCGGCGGCGATCACGCTGCCGACCGCCAGCACGACGAGCAGCCTCAGCCTGGCCATGACATCCGTACTCGTCATCCGGGGATCGCTCGCCGCCGAAACTGGTTGGATCTAGGAACGCGCTGGCGCCTGTGCAAGGCATACGCCAGTGCCGGGGCACCCCAGACCCCTGGCATCGATCTTGCCCCCGTCCACACCCCGCATGACCACGATCCAACGGACAGGATGAAGCCGGCACCCATCGTGACTCCCGCGATTCGATTCCGCTCGTCTCGAGCCTTCGCCATCCGCTCCGCCTTCTTCATGCTCATCGTCAGCCTTGCCGCCGCGGGCTGCCGCGACGATGGGCCGGACAATGACCGACCCCGGCAGCCGGCAACCGTCGATCTGCCGACCCCCGCGTTCCCCACGATCACGGACTCCCTGCTGGCCGCAGGACCTCACGGCGATTGGCCGGCCCCCGGGGGAGGCCTGCGCAACGAGGGCTTCTCCCCGTTGACCCAGATCAACGCAGGGAACATACAGGAACTCGTCCCTGTGTGGATGTACTCCACCGGAATCGAAGGGGCCATGGAGACGAGCCCGGTGATCGTGGGAAATACCCTCTATGCCACGACGGCCGGCGGCCGGGTGCTCGCGCTCAACGCCGCCACGGGCGAGGAGCTATGGACGTACGATCCGGCGCCCCAGACCGTCACCCTCTGCTGCGGCCCCATCAACAGGGGCGTATCTGTTTGGGGCGACATGGTTTATGTCGCGTCGCTCGACGCGCGACTTCTGGCTCTCCATGCGCGCTCCGGCGAGCTGGCGTGGGAGGCAGAACTGGGCGATCCGGCCGACGGGTACAGCGCAGTCATGGCGCCCCTCGCCGTCGACGGTCGGGTCTTCGTCGGGGTCGCCGGCCAGCAGTATGGTGTTCGCGGCTTCGTCGCGGCCTTCGATGCGAGGAACGGAGAAGAGCTCTGGCGCTGGCACACGGTCCCGTCGCCGGAGGAGGGTGGGTGGTTCGGGGAATGGCGAGAGACCGATTTGTTCGGGACCGCTCTGGACCGCGACATCGGGGAGGAGCGGCAACGTGCCGAGGCCGCCGGTGACGCCTGGAGGTGGGGCGGGGGAGGCGTATCGACCACGCCCGCGTACGACATCCGCAGCGGTCGACTGTTCGTCAACGTGGATGGCCCGGCGCCGTTGATGGATCCCGACGCGCGCCCGGGCGACAACCTCTATACCGGATCGATCGTCGCGCTGGACGCGAGCAGCGGCCAGCGGGTGTGGCACGCCCAATACCTGCCCGGTGATGCCTGGGGACTCTCGGGCGGGAGCCCGCCAATCCTCTTCGACCGGCAAGGCGACACGTTCGTCGCATTCGCCGGCCGGACCGGCTGGGTCTACGTGTTCAGGGCGGACAGCGGTCAGCCCGTGCTTCGCTCGGACAACTTCGTGCCGCAGATCGGCCTGTTCTCGCGCCCGGGCAGCGATGAAGGGACCATGACCGCGCCGGGCCTCAACGGTGGCAATGCCGGCAACCCCGTCGCGCACGACACCCGCAGCGGCACCCTCTTCGTCGGTGGAATCCATCAGCCCATGGTGTACTCCACCGAGTCGCAGGTCCGAACCCGAGGCACGCTATGGCTCGGCGGAGCCGCCCGCTTCCCCCCGGACCAGGAGCAGTGGGGCACCGTCTCGGCCATCGACCTGGCGGACGGCCACATTCGCTGGCAGCGACGGACACCCGGCCCGGTCCATTCGGGCGTGCTCGCGACCGCGGGCGATCTCGTCCTCGTAGGGCAGGGGACCGGGACGCTGGACGCATTCCACGCCGGCGATGGACGCCTCCTCTGGCAGTTCAACACCGGCGCCGGGGTCCACGGCACCCCTGTCACGTACAGCGTCGCCGGCGTCCAGTTCATCGTCGTCGCCTCCGGTGGGAGCCATTATTTCGACACCACGCCTGGCGATGACCTCATCGCGTTCGCTCTCGCCTCACGGAGGCCTCCTACTGCCGTATCCGCTTACCCCGCAGCCGATTACAGACGCATGGGCCCGGCCATCGGTGGCCAGGACACCACACCCGCCGCACCTGCCGCGCCCGTCGACACACCGGCGCCACCCCCCGCCGACACACCCGGCCCTGAACCAGCCCCGGACCAGCCGCCGGACCAGCCGCTCGGCGTTGACGCGCCTCCGCCCGGCCGGTAAGTTCTGCGGCTGATCGCAGGTGCCTCGTGAGGGGCGCGGCCGAGCCTTTTGCCAGCGTCAACAATGCCGAAACATCCGACGTCGCCCAGGGTTCCGAAGCCGGAGCCCGAGCCGGACGACAAATTTCTCTTCTTCATCGAACGCGCAGGTTTGTGGGCCCGCCACCACACACGCGCGCTCATAATCGGCGGTATCGTCCTCGCCGTGGGGATCATCGCCGCAGTCTACTACATCGACTCTCAGCGGCGCGTCGAGGCCGAAGCCGCTGCTCGGCTCAACGAGGTCCAGCAGACCGTGATGACCGGCAACGTCCCGCTGGCTATCCGGGACCTTCAAACCTACCTCGCTGCCTTCGGCGGCACCCGCGCCGCCCGCGAGGGCCGTCTCATCCTCGCGGACCTTCTGCTGACCGAGGGTCGGCCGGCCGAGGCCATCCAGGCGCTCGGGCGGCTCCACAGGGACCTCGATGAGCCCGCTGGAATCGCCGCCGCGCAACTCCAGGCGGCCGCACTGGAGAGCCTGGAGCAACACGACGACGCCATCGACACCTATCAGCGGATCGCGAGCAACGCCCGCTTCGAGTTCCAGCGCCGAGAGGCCCTGGCCGATGCCGCCCGCGTAGCCCTCGACTCCGATCGCCCCGACCTGGCCGCCGAGTTCCTCGATCGCCTGGTCCAGACATTCCCGGAGGGGGACCCTGGACGCAGCTACTACGAGATGTGGCGTGCCGAAGCGACGGCGCGCGCCGCTCGCATCTCGGACGGTACGCCCACCACACCAGCGGCGACCGCCGACCAGCCCGTCACGCAGGACACCGTCCCCACGGACTCGCCGCAGCAGAGCAACTGACGAGTAGACCTTCCGAAGCTCTTATGAGTGCGGATGCGAAGAAGGCGCCTGAACCTGATCGGCTTCGCATAATATACATTATGTAAACCTAGGGCGAGGACTACCGCCGCGCGGGGTTCAGCCCCGCCCCACCCCGGCCAGGCTCGCAACCGTGTTCATGAGGAGGTCGGCGGTTTCGGCGAGCACGGCTTCGCGATCGCGCCTACGATCGAGCCTGGGAAAGGACAGTGGCTGCCCGAATCGGACGGTTACGGTCCCGCGGCGCGGGAGGCGTGCCCAGCGGGGCCAGACGTCGTATGCCCCGTCGACGCCGCACGGGACGACGGGAACGCCGGCCTTGAGAACGAGGCGGACGGTCCCGAGGCGCGGAGGCTGCAGGGTTCCGTCCCATGTTCGCTCACCTTCGATGTAGATGCCGACGCCGTCTCCGGCGTGGAGGCGTCTGAGGGCGATACGGACGACCTGGGGATCGATTTCGAAGCGCCTGGCCGGGATCGCTTTCAAGCTCTTCAGGATGGTGCCGGTGATGGGCTCGGAAAACTGCGTACTCTTGGCCATGGTGTGGACCGGTCGGCGAACCAGGGCCTGGACGAGGATCGGATCGAGGTAGCTCTGGTGGTTCGCGATGAGCAGGAAGGGTCCGTTTTCGGGGATGTTGTGGATGCCGTGTACCTGGTACCGTCCCAGGCATGGCCTCCAGAGCGCCCGAACGAGGGCCTGAACGGATCGATACCAGATCAACGCGTCACGATCCTGGGTTGGAATTCCGCGATCTCACCCTGCCCCGTTCGGCGGTAGCGGGTGCGTAGCGCGGCCCGTAGCAGCATCTCCCAGAGGAAGACGGAGTCGTCGGTGAACCGGCAGGAAACAAGGGGGTTATTCTGGACCTTGACCTGGAGCGCGCTGGAGCTGGCCTGGATCGCGGTCATGTCATCCAGGAGCCACGCCTGCGGGGTTCCCCCGTCCGGGTGGTAGTCGAGGCTCTGGGCGCGGAGCGTGAGCGTGGCGTGGTGTGGCGCCCCGTAGCGCTCGACACGATTCAGGTACTCGCGTCGCCAGCGAACCACCGAGTACCCGAGCGCTTCGCGTGCGATTACGCGCGCGCTGCGAACAGGCTCATCCGAGCCATCGCTCTCGGCGGGCAGCAGCGTAGCGGGCTCAGGCAGAAGGGCCAGCCACTCCGCGGGCGAACGGCTGACGGTGCGTCCGTCTGGCGAAGCGGCGACGATGGATGCGCCAGCACCGCGCTTGAACGAGGCTCCACACACGCAGACGTCGTCCAGGCCGACGCCACCGACCCGGCCGCATTCGGGACATGCCCAGAGAAGGTCGCGAATGGCCATGTCAGAGGCGGCCCAACAGGTCGCGGAGCCGCAGTGCCCACACGCGCCAGACCGCTTCCCACACGATGCGCTTCGACATCTTCGACTCGCCTACGTCGCGGTCCGCGAACACGATAGGGATCTCTCCGAGTGCGAACCCCTTTCGCCAGGCACGAAGGCTTATCTCGATCTGGAACGAGTACCCCTCGGACCCGACGCGGTCCAGATCGATGGTTTCCAGCACCCGCCGTCGAAAGCACTTGAAACCGCCGGTCGCATCGGTCACCGGCAGCCCCGTGACGGTGCGAGCGTAGATGTTGGCTGCGTAGGACAGGAGGAGGCGCGGGATCGGCCAGTTTACCACCGTGACGCGCCCGTGCAGGTACCTGGACCCCAGCACGACGTCGAACTCACGAATGGCATCGAGGAAGGCGGGGAGATGGGCGGGGTCGTGCGAGAAGTCGGCGTCCATCTCGAAGATGACGTCGTAGTCTCGTTCCAGGGCCCAGCGGAAGCCGTCGAGGTACGCGGTTCCCAGGCCCAGCTTGCCCTCCCGATGCAGCACGTGGAGCCTGGGCTCCCCGGCTGCGAGCTGATCCGCTAGCTCGCCGGACCCGTCCGGCGATGCATCGTCGATGATGAGCATCTCGATTCGGGGGTCCTGCTCCAGGGTGAGCGGGACGAGCCGAGAGAGGTTATCCCGTTCGTTATAGGTCGGGACGATGACGAGCGCCCGTTCGAGCTTGGCTTCCATCGAGTCTTGAGTTGGTAGAGGCCGCGGCATAGCTTGCGGCGGTCCGAAAGTACCCTCTTCCCCAGCCCGCTACAAGTGAAGGTCCTCTACATTGTCACGGCGTACGACCGCCACCCGGGCGATGGGATCACGCCGTGGATGGTGGAGACGATCCGGCGGCTGACCGACGCTGGCGTGGACGTCGAGGTCCTGGCGCCTTCGTACCGGGGGTCGGGCAGCGGACGGACGGAAGGGATCATGGTGCACCGGTTCCGGTATGCACCCGGTCGCTTCGAGGATCTGACCCACGACCAGACCGCCCCGGACCGCGTCCGTGAGCGTCCGGCCTACCTGGGTCTGTTGCCGGGCTACGCCGTCGCTGGGGCGATTGCGGCCGCAAGGCTGGCGCGACGGGGGGGGTTCGACGTGGTCCACGCGCACTGGCCCATGCCGCAGGTGATTCTCGGCTGGGCCGCCCGGCGCGCGGCCGGCATCCCGCTGATCTGCTCCTTCTACGGAGTGGAGCTGACGTTCGCCCGAAACGCGGGGATTCCGTTCCTCGTACCGTTCCTCCGCCGGTCCATTCGTACGGCCGATGCCGTGACGGCGATCTCCACCTACACGGCGGGACTCGTGCGGAGCATCTACGACCGACCGGTGGAGCTCATTCCATTCGGCGCCACCATACCCATCCCCGCCTCCGTGGCTCCGCCACCCTCGTCCGCCGGGTTCCGACTGCTATTCGTGGGGCGGCTGGTCGAGCGGAAAGGGGTCCGCTACCTTCTCGACGCGACGGCCGCGGCCCGGGAGCAAGGCGAGGACGTGCGTCTCGATGTGGTCGGCGAGGGGCCCATCCGCCCTGCCCTCGAGGCCCATGCTCGCGCCCTGGGGCTGGCGGGCGAGGTGCGTTTTCACGGCTTCGTGCCCGATGGTGAGCTCGTCCGCAAGTATGCGGAGTGCCACGTCTTCGTCCTGCCGGCGGTGACGGATGAGAAAGGTGATGTCGAGGGGTTGGGTGTGGTGATCATCGAAGCGCTGGCGTACGGCCGCGGCGTTATCGCCAGCAATGCGGGTGGCATCACGGATATCGTCGAACACGAGCAGACGGGCCTGCTGGTGCCGCCGGGCGACGTGGCGGCGTTGACCGCGGCCATCGTGCGGCTGGCCCGGGATCCCCGGCTCGCGGAGCAACTCGGCCGTGCCGGCCGGCATCACGTCCAGGAGCGGTTCTCCTGGACGGCGGTCATCGGCAAGCTGACCGCTCTCTACGAGCGCCTGTCCGCCGGACGCCGTTAGGCCGGATGGATACGGACCCCCGGCCCCGCCCCCGCGTCAGCCGGACCGACACGTCGCACCTCGAGCCGAACTACCTGGCCCTCCTCGAGGCGGAACGCGCCAACTGGTGGGACGAGGACAACTTCGACACCTGGAAGAACCTCTACGTCAGCGAGTACGCCCGGGGGTACGAGGTTCTGGACACCCTGCGGGAGTATCTGCCCGACTTTTCCGTCGAGGGCGCGGACGTCCTCGATATCGGTTGCGGTGACGCCGGCGTTCTCATCGCCTTCGCCGGGGCCGGCGCCCGGACGGCGGGGGTGGAGCCATTCCAGCCGAGTGTGGAGCGCGGAGCCGTCCGGGTTCGGGAGCACGGAGTGGAGGTCGACCTGCGGCACGGCGTCGCCGAGGCGCTCCCCTACCCCGACGCCTCGTTTGATCTAGTGCTGCTGGACAACGTGCTGGAGCACGTGCGGGACCAGGCACGCACGCTCGCCGAGATCCGTCGTGTGTTGCGACCCTCCAAACTGCTTTATGTGGTAACCCCCAAACCACTTGCCTTGTACAGCTTATGGAATGATCCCCACTACGATCTCGCAGGGCTCGTCCTGCTGCCACGGCGGCTTCAGGTGTGGTACTTCGAAAAGGTCCGGGGCGGTGGGGCGGGCACATACGACGTCGGTCGGATCCCGACGCGGTGGCGGCTACGTCGACTGCTGCGCGCCGCGGGATTCGAGACGGTCGTCGGGCCGCGCGAGCTTTGGGTGCACTATCTTCGCCGGCGGATCGCGGATCCGACTCAGGTCCGACCGGGGCTGAAGCGGCGGCTTGCCCGCTGGCTGGCCGGGCGCGAGTGGCCCTTCCGTAACCCGGTGCTTCGGTGGTTCTGGGACGTGTCGATCGGCTCGAACCATTTCATCGTGCGCAGGGCGGCGGACCGGTGAAGGTCCTGCACCTCATCTACGACGACCGGGAGAACCCGTGGGTGGCAGGCGGCGGCGCGGTCCGTGCCTTCGAGATCTACCGGCGACTGACCGATCGTGTGGCCGCGACCGTGGTGACCGGCAGGTACCCCGGGGCGAGCGACCGCCTGATAGACGGTGTGCACTATGTCCGACTCGGCGCCCGTGCACCGTACGCGTGGAGTCGGCTGAGCTATGCATATGGCGCGAACCGTCTTCTTCGCCGGGCTCGTTACGATGCGGCGGTCTTCGACTACTCCGCCTACACGCCCATCTTCCTGCCCCGGGAGCCCCCCGTCGGCATGGCTGTGCACCATGTGACCGGGCCGACGGCGACGTCTCGTTGGGGTCGGATCGGCGGCATGGTGATCTCCGGCGCGGAGCGGGCAATGTTGCGTCGGGCTCGGTTCATCAGCCTGTCCGCCATGGTGGTGGAGCCGGAAGTCCGGGCGCTGGCCGCGCCGGACGCCGTGATCGAGTACGTGGGTGCCGGCGTGGCGGAGGAGTTCTTCCGGGTGCGCCGGTCCGACGAGGGTTACGTGCTCTTTTTCGGTCGCCTGGATACCTTCCAGAAGGGCCTCGACGTGCTGATCGCAGCATTTCAGCTCCTGCGCGCCGACCACCCGTCCGTTCGGCTCCGGATCGCGGGCCGCGGGAAGGATGCGGCGGCGGTGGGTCGAATGGTCCGGGATGCTGGTCTCGGGACGAGCGTGGAGCTGCTGGGACCCGTCTCGGACGCGCGTCGCCTGGAGTTGCTCGCAGGAGCGACCGTCATGCTCATGCCGTCTCGTTTCGAAGGGTTCGGCCTGGTCGCGGCGGAAGCCATGGCGGCGGGCGTGCCGCTGGTCGCCAGCGACGCCGGCTCGTTGCCGGAGGTGATCGCGCCCCCGGAAGGCGGGGTGACGGTGCCGA
>CAYXJH010000063.1:0-12023 GCA_964465415.1 uncultured Gemmatimonadaceae bacterium | reverse complement strand
CCCGTCGGACCCAGGAGGTAGGCCAGCCCCAGCTGGCCGCCGGCGAACACCGGGAGCCCCCCGATCCCCATGGTCAGGTACGCGAGCTGGGAGGCCGCGCCGAGGCGTGGCCCCAGTAGCACGCCTGCCAGCAGCACGACCATGGTCTGGAGCGTGAGCGGAATGGGCGTAAACGGGACTGGCACGCGGACGTGTGCGGCGAGCGCGGTCGCGATCACGAACGCGGCCACCGCGATGACGCGGCGTGCCGTGCGATCCGGGACCAGCTCGACGACGGCCACGTTCCTGATCCGAAGCAGCGTATCGTTCATCAGATCCTCTCCACAGAAAGTGCCACCGCATCGCCGCCTCCCAGGCAGAGGGTCGCGATGCCGGAAGCGGCGTCACGATCGCGGAGCGCGTGCACGAGCGTTGTCAGAATGCGGGCGCCGGACGCCCCGATGGGATGCCCGAGGGCGACAGCGCCGCCGTGGACGTTGACCCGATCCCAGTCCCAGCCGAGCTCCTTCCCATCGGCCAGCGCCTGGACGGCGAATGCTTCGTTCGCCTCGATCAGGTCGTAATCGCCGATCGCCTTTCCCTCCTTCTCCATCACTCGCCGCACGGCGCGGACGGGGGCGAAGAACAGGTCCTGAGGCGCCACGGCCCCGCTGGAATACGCGGTGACCCGGGCCAGGACCTCGAGCCCGTGGGCGCGGGCGTACTCCTCGCTCGTCACTACCAGCGCCGACGCCCCGTCGTTGAGACCGGGTGCGTTCCCGGCGGTCACGACAGGATCGGTCACGTCCGCCGGCATGTCTCCGGTGAAGGCCGGGCGCAGCTTGCCGAGTGCCTCCAGTGTCGTGTCCCCACGCGGGGGCTCGTCTCGAGACACCACCGTCGTACCTTTCCGCGTGGTGATCTCGACCGGCACGATCTCGCCGTCGAACTTCCCGGCATCCTGCGCCTGCACCGCCTTCTGATGCGATCGCAGCGAGAACTCGTCCGCCTCGGTGCGTGTGATGCCGGCCTTGTGGGCCGTGTACTCGGCGTGGCCACCCATGTGACACTGGCCGAACGCGCACCACAGTCCGTCGTGGATCAGGCCATCCACGATCTGCTGGTTCCCGAACTTCACGCCACCGCGGTACCCGAACAGGTAGTAGGGTGCGTTGGACATGGACTCCATCCCGCCGGCCACCATGACCCGTGCATCGCCGGCCCGGATCGCCTGCGCCGCCAGCATGACCGCCTGAAGACCGGAGCCGCATACGCGGCTCACTGCCATCGCACCCACCGACTCCGGGACGCCCGCGCCAATGGCCGCCTGCCTCGCCGGGGCCTGCCCCACCCCGGCCGTGACGACATGTCCCATGATCACGTCGTCGATCTCCTGGGCGTCGACCCCCGACCGGTCCAGCGCCGCCCGGATCGCGCTGGCCCCCAGCTCCGGCGCCCGGAGCGGGCTCAACCCTCCCAGGAACCGGCCGATGGGGGTGCGCGCGGCCGACACGATCACGGCGGTGCGCGAAGGGTCGCTCATCTATGGTGCTCCCGCATCATGGCCTGTCCGGAGGCCCCGCCAGGCGAGGCCGTCGAGCGGCGATATTATAGCGATCCACGGTCCGCGGGGCCAACCCGACACTGGAGGTCTCACAGCAGCGTGGGACGGGGGTTCTCGGGGTCGAGGCGGCCCCAGGGGGTGGCGGGGTCGTGCTCGAATACCAGGAGCCACTCCTCGCGGCGCGCCCGATCGAGGAGGTCACGCTTCGTCTCCAGGGTGACGAGCGGCTCCAGGTCGTAGCCCATGATCCAAGGTAGGGGCAGGTGCGCCGTGGTGGGAACGAGATCCGCGAGAAAACAGCCCGTCTGGCCCTCGGATCGCAGCACCACGGACTGGTGATGCGGGGTGTGGCCGGGCGTCGGTATCACGCTAACGCCCGGCAGGACGGTCGCCTCCCCGTCGACGAATTCCCAGAGACCGGCCTCGTGGATCGGCTCGTAGTTGGGCGCCATGTACGATGCACGAATCCGCTCGTTGGGCAGGCGGGCGAACTCGTACTCCCTCCGCTGCACCACGTACCGGGCACGTGGGAAGGCGGGGCGGATGTCGCCATCGGGTAGCCGGACCGTGTTGCCGCCGGCATGGTCGAAATGGAGGTGCGTGCTGATGACGAGATCCACGTCGTCGGGACGATGACCGGCGGCGAGGATCGCGTCCTCCAGGCGAGTCGGGTCCCCCGCGTTCTCGATCCCGTATATGTCGCGGAACTTCTCGTCCTCCTTGTTCCCGACCCCGGTATCGATCAGGATGAGCGCATCCGGCGTTTCGACCAGGAGGCAGCGCAGCGCCAGCGGGATCCGGTTTCGGTCGTCGGCGGGAATTCGCCGCTCCCAGAGCGGCTTCGGCACCACGCCGAACATGGCACCGCCGTCCAAACGCTGGAGACCGCCCTCGAGGGCGTGCAGCTTCATGCCGCCCAGCGTCATGGTGCGTGACAGCGGCAGGTCGTGAAGACCGTCCGGGATCATGCCCATTCAGGGTACTCCATGGAACGTGGAAGGGCGGATCGCTTCCTGCGCGCCTTGCGCCGGCCCATGAGCTTCTCCAGCGCCGCCCACGTCCCGATGCCTTCTTCCTCCGCGCGGTCCAACAGGCGGACCAGGACGTCCGCGGTCGCGACCGCGTCGGGGTAGGCTCGGTGCCGGGGGTCACAATGGATGCCGTAGAAGTGGATCAGGGAGTCGAGCGACCGGCTTCGCAGCTCGGGCAGCGTTTGCCGGGCCAGCCGCGCGGTACAGAGGATGCGCCCGCGCGGCGGCCCGAAATCGCCGTACTTCATCTCCCACTCGATGAACCGCAGGTCGAATGGGGCGTTGTGGGCCACGAACACGGCCCCGGCCATGACCTGTTGCAGGCGCGGCGCGAGCTCCACGAAGAGGGGCGCCGCCACCACCATGTCTTCCGTGATGTTGGTGAGTCGCGTGACGGCCCTGGGAATGGGCCGGACAGGATTGACAAGGGACCGAAGCTCGTCCTGGATACGGCCGCGACGGTCCACACGCACCGCGGCGATCTCGGTGATCCGATGGCCGCGGCCCGGGGACCCGCCCGTCGTCTCGCAGTCCACCACCACGTACTCCAGCGTCTCGAGCACCGGGTCGACCGCTACCACGGGTCCTCGCGCAGGACCGGCAAGGTCATGCACCGGGCGCCACCGCCGCCCCGCACCAGCTCCGCGCCCTGGAACGTGAGCACCACCCTCTCCCCGTCCGCAACCGCCGTCTCGCCCGTGAGGAAGTCCGTGCCACTCACGATCCGGTACCCCGCCTGGCGCTCCATCTCCGCGTACGTCCGCTCGTTCCGGGAGTAGCCGAGCACCACCCCCGGCCGCACCGCCACGAAGTTGCAGCCGCTCGACCACTGCTCCCGCTCCTGGAATGTGCGACGCTCGCCGCCGCAGAAGATGGGCTCGAGCGACAGGTCCACCTCCCGCAGCGCCGCAAACACGTTCGGCATCTCGCGCATGCCCCCGTTCGACCCGGCACGGTAGTACAGCACGGCATACCGATCCGGCCCGACGAACGCTGGTGGGAACACCACGGCGTGCTCAAGGTCCACCATGCTGAAGACCATGTCCAGATGGATCATTGCCCGGTGGCTGGGCAGCACCACGATGATCACGTGCTCTATGCCGTGACGCCGGGCGAGCTCAGACGTGATCGCGTCGAACGCACCGGGACTCGACCGCTGCGACACGCCCATGATGACCGTGTCCGGGCGCAGGATGTGGACGTCCCCGCCCTCGATCGTGTACCCCGACCGACGCTCTTCGCTGCCGTCGTAGATCAGACCGTCGTTCGTCAACGACGGGTGGAACGAGAACAACGACTTCATCAGGATCTCTTCCGTCCACCGTACGGTGTAACGCATGGCCCCGATGATCACCCCCGTTCCCACCACCATCGCTGCGTCGCGCGTGAAGAAGAGATTGGGCAACGGCGGCATGGCGTAGCTCTGCACGTTCAGCAACCGCGCCAATGGGCCGTCATCACCTTCTCGCCCCTCGATAAACAACCGCCCCAACTCCCCGCCCGAAAGCTCCTCCAGCGCCCGACCCAGCGGCTCCGACTGGGCCACGTCCATAACCCGTTCCACAAGAAACCGCCGCGCCTCCTCCAACTCCAGGACGTCCGCCAGCAGGTCCCGGACCTCGTGGACCTCCGCGAACCGCGACAGAATCGCCTTGAACCGCTTGTGCTCGCGCGACGCCGCGTCCAGATCGATGATGTCGTCGTACAGGAAGTCCTTCTTCGTCGACGGCGTCACGGCCAGCAATTCGGGACCCGGCGTATGGCAGATCACTCGCCGCAACGCCCCGATCTCGCTACCCACTCGCACCCGGTTGCCCGTCACCCCACCTCCTCCGTCAGACTGCGCCCGACGCGTCGGTCCCGCGGACCAGCGCGTACGACAACCGCTCCATCTCTGCCGCCATGTCTACCGACTTTACCACCACCGACGGCGGAACGTCCAGCCGGGTCGGCGCGAAGTTCAGGATCGCACGAACACCCGCGGCCACCAGCCGGTCCGCCATGCCCTGCGCCGCGCTGGCCGGCACCGCCAGCACGGCGATCTCGATCCCTCGCTCCGCCAGCACCGGCTCCAGGCACGCGTCCGAGTGGATCTCCAGGTCGTTCCAGCGCTCGCCCACCTTCGCCGGGTCCACGTCGAACACCGCGTCGATGCAGAACCCCTGGCGCCGCAGACTCTCGTAGCCGAACAGCGCCGCCCCGATCCGGCCCGCGCCGACCAGCGCCACCGACCACCGCCGGCTCAGCCCCAGGATCGACCGCAGCCGCGTCTCGAGCCCCGGCACCGAATACCCCAGCCCCCGCTTCCCGAACGTCCCGAAAAGCGACAGGTCCTTGCGGACCTGCGCCGCCGTCGTACCGCTCCGGGACGCCAGCTCTTCGCTCGATACCGTCCGGACCCCCGATTCCATCAGCCCGCTCAACATCCGGAGGTACAGGGACAACCGCCCGATCGTGGGCTCCGAAACCTTCTTCATCGGGAGAATCGACCGCCGTGGGGGTTTGTGAATTCGTTCACAAACAAGGTACCGCGCCCGCCCGGCGACGTCAAAGAGGCGGTGCGGCCTCCACGTCGCGGATGAGGAAGGTGATCTGGTGGTCCGACCCACCCTCGGGCGGGTCGGTGAAGAGATCGCCACCCAGGAGGCGTGCGGTGGCGGCGGCGACGGCGACACGGATCCCGCCTTCGTAGGGTGGCTGGTCGTGGTCCGCATGGACGATGAACCTGGTCCCGCGGATGCGGACCGCGACGCCGTGGCCGTGTGTCTCGATGCGGAGCTCGAGGCGGTCTCCAGCGGGGTTCTTTACGGCGGCGATGCAGAGGAGGTGTATGGCGCGGGCGAGCCGGTCGAGGTCGGAGCGAATGTGAGGGAGCCCGGCCTCGACATGGACAGACCGTCGGAGGTGTCGTTCGTCGGCAGCGGCACAGAAGTCGGCGGCGGCGGAAGCGGCGAGCGCGTCGAGGTCCACGTCCTGGATGTCCGTGGAGACGGTTTTGGCGCGGAGCTGGGCGAGGTCGATGATGCCGTCCATGAGGTGTAGGAGGTGCTGCGCGGACCGTCCGATGCGTGCGACCGGTTCGCGAGCGGCGTCGCCAATTTCGCCGTAGACGGCGTCGGACAGTAGCTCCTGGTAGCCGATGATCGCGGAAAGCGGAGAGCGAAGCTCGTGGGTTACGAGGTCGAAGAATGCTTCGCTAGGGGCGTCGGCGGCGCGGGTTGGTTCGTGTGCATTGCCCCTGCGCCCGATCTGTCTGCGCAGCTTGCGGGCGGTGGCCCGTTCCCTGGCCCAGAGCGCGGATGCGATTCCGACGGCGATGGCGAGGACGACGATTACTGCGGTGGTCACGGGTGACCGATCCGTTCGAGCGCGGCGGCGAGTCGTACGAAGGTGGGAGGGTCCAGTGTCTCGGGGCGATCGATTGGCCGCAACCCCACGTCTACGAGGACCTTCTCCGCGACCGACGCATCGAGCTCGTAGCCGGGCGCCGTGCGCAGGATCTTCTGTAGCTGCTTGCGTCGCATTCCGAACGCGGCCCGGGTCAGCGCCCGGAGCGGCTCGCCGGTACCAGGCCCCGTCGTGGGGCGCGGCCGGATGAGGATGACGGTTGAATCCACGGCGGGAACGGGCCTGAACGCCTGCCTGCCCACGGCGAAGAGGCGTTGCACGTCTGCGTGCGCACGAACGCCTACGGTAAGGGCGCCGTACGCCTTGACCCCGGGGGGCGCGAGCAGGCGATCGGCGACCTCCTTCTGGACCATCAGGGCGATGCGTTCGGGGATGGGCCGCCATTCGAGGAGCCGGAACAGGATGGGCGAGGTGATGTTGTAGGGTATGTTGCCGACGACCTTGAGGGAGGAGGCGTCGGACACCATGGCAGGGTCCCAGTCAAGGATATCATGGTGGACGATGGTGATACGAGAGTTGTCGCCGAACCGGTCCTGGAGGTCGCGGGCCAGCTCCCTGTCCAGCTCGACTGCGATAAGGCGACCCGCCTTTTCGGCCAGGCCACCGGTGATAGCACCATTTCCGGGCCCGATCTCGACGACGGTGTCGTCCGGTCCCGCATCGACCGATTCGATGATCCTGCGCCGGATATTCGGGTCTATCAGGAAGTTCTGACCCAGCGACCGCTTGGCCCGCACGTCGGGTCAGGACCGCAGGAGGACGGCGGTCCGGTCGTCCGGCGGCACGTTGGGGTGGCTGGCGGCGGCGATCTCGAAGAGTCGATCGAGGACGGTGGCGGGCTCGGCCGAGCGCATGCCCACGATCTCGGCCAGCAGCTCCTGCTCGCCTCCGACGCCGGGTTCAGTCGCGAACGCGTCGGACAGGCCGTCGGTGAAGAGGAAGAGAAGATCTTCATCCGACCAGGCTACGATGCTCTCGCCATACTCCGGGAGCGGGACGGTGCCGAGGGGCGGGCTCGTGGCCTCGAGGCGGTCGACCTCCCCATCGGCTCTCAGGACGAACGCGTGCGGGTGGCCCGCGTTGCTGAACCGGACCTGGCCGTTTGCGGGATCCACGACGGCGAACAGGATGGTGAGATACATCTCCGTGGACTCGAGCTCGTCGATGAGTGCCAGGTGCACGTGCCGGAGCACCTCACCCGGCTGCGTCGAATCCTGGCTGTAGATGGCCACCGCGCTCATTGTGAGCGCCATGATCAGGGCCGCGGAGAAGCCGTGGCCGGAGACGTCACCGATTACCACGCCCAACCGGCCGTTGGGGAGCTCGAACAGGTGGTACAGGTCTCCTCCAACCGACTCGGCCGGGGCGCAGCGAGCCGCGACATTGGCCGTGTGATCGAACCGGGAGGCATCGGGCAGGAGCTTGAGCTGGAGGTCATGGGCCAGCTCGAGCTCGCGTTCGAACCGTTCCCTCCGCAGACTGGCGCGGATGAGCCGCTGGGTCTCGAGCGCCGCGGCAACCTGGCTCGCGATGGCCGTCAGCAGGCGCAGATCGCCCGCGCTGAACCGTACGTCCGTGCGCCGCCCGACCAGCGTGATGACGCCCACCGTCCTGCTATCGCCGTCTGGCGGGGTAAAACTCACGGGGACTGAAAGATAAGGCTCCTCACCATGGGCCCGCGGCTCGTGATGCGTGCCGTGGGGGAGGGTGTCGCCCCGCTCGAGGTTGATCGGCTGCCGCTCCCTGAAGACCCGGGCCGTGACCGAGCCGGGATCATCGATGTCGATCGTCTCGGTCACGCCCTCGTCTCCCACGGCGGCGGTGAGGTCGAGACGGTTGCGATTCGTGTCGGCCACCCACAACGCGCCTCGCCGCGCGCCCAGGACATCGGCGACCTCCTCCAGGATCCGGGTCGTCGCCTCCTCCATGGAGAGAAACGAAGCCAGGATCTCCGAGATGGAGTACAAGAGGTTGATCTCCTCGTAGCGCTCGCTGAGCTCGTGCGCTGCGGACTTCGCTTCGTCCTCGTGCCCGAGCACCTGCTCCAGCACGCCCGCCAGGAACTCGAGGTCATCGCGCGCGGCACCGTCCAGCTCGAGCTCGAACGTCTCGGAGCTCCCCCGGATTTCCCTGCGGAGCGACGACATCGGCCCGGTGACCGACTCGAAGGCGGCCGGGTACCTGCAAAGCCATTCACCCTGAGCACGGGTCCACAGCCGGGCGATTCCATGATCCCGATTCTGGACGTAGCGGTCCAGGAGCTGGATGACGCCGTGGGGGAGCGGCGGGAGGCCGGTGCGGAGCAGCTCGGTCACGAGGCGCGCTCCTGCCCGGATCCGCCGGGCTCGGCCAGTAGCAACATCTCGATGGAGTTGCCTCGATCGTTGAACTCCACCCGATCCATGAGCTGACGGATCAGGAACAGACCGCGACCCCTGGGACGGGACCGGTTCTGGGGGAGGGTGGGATCGGGGAGGGTGTCGTGGTCGAACCCGGGGCCCTGGTCCGTCACGCGGACCCGGACGAGCTGCGGGCTGCACCACGCTTCCAGCGTGACCCGCTTGGCGGGATCACGTTCGTTCCCGTACATCATGGCGTTGGCCAGGGCCTCGGCGACGCCGACCCGGAAATTCAGCCGGAGTCGGTCTTCGGCGAAACCGGCTGCGCGGCAACGATCGAGCAGGTAATCCACGCTGCGCTCGATGGCGCCGAGGTCGTTCGGGAGCTCCAGGACATGTCTCGACTCCATAGTCCTCGCCGATCCGTTCCGCTGGCGGTATACCCGCGCAAACCATAACGAGCCGCCAGGCGGAACGGTAGGTCAGAACGAGGCGAGCGCTTCGTCGCGGCTGTTGGAGATCTGGAACAGCGTGTCGAGCTTCGTGAGCTCGAATAACGTTCTGAGGTCTTCGTTCAAGTTGGCGAGTCGGAGCTCGCCGCCCTGTTCGCGGATCTTTTTCGACAGGCTGACCAGCACTCCGAGCCCCGAGGAGTCGATGTAACCGGTCCTGTCGAAGTCGATGAGAAACTTGCGCTCACCGTTCTCCAGCTCTTCGAGGACCTTCTGCTTCAGCTCCTGCCGGTTCCCGACGATCAGCTGGCCTTCCACGTCCAGGACGGTGATGTCGCCCTCTTTGTCCACCTCGAAGCCCATGCTTCCTCCAGTCTCGGTTCGGTACCAGGTCTGCCAGGTCTGGGCGCCGGCAGGGGCAAGAAGGGTGCCGCCCAGCGCCCGGGGCCCGGCTATTCCCCCGCCTGCAATGCTGTCAGGCTCGCCACCGCCACGATATCCGCCGCCGTGGCGCCGCGTGACAGGTCGTTGCACGGCCGGGCCAAGCCCTGCAGAAGGGGGCCGATGGCCTCGGCACCGCCCAGGCGCTGAACCAGCTTGTATGCGATGTTGCCCGCGTCCAGGTCCGGAAAGACCAGGACGTTCGCACGCCCGCCGACCAGCCCGTCGGGCGCCTTGCTCGCCGCGATGGCGGGAATCAGCGCCGCATCGACCTGAAGCTCACCATCGACCACGACGTCCGGCGCCGCCTCCCGGAACAGCGCCAGCGCTTCACGCACCTTCTGTACGCTCGGCCCATCGGCGCTGCCGTGGGTCGAATAGGAGAGGAACGCGACGCGCGGTTCGTCCCCCACGATGCGGCGCCTGGCCTCGGCCGCAGAGCGGGCGATGTCAGCCAGCTGGCGGGCGTCCGGATCTGGGACGACGGCGCCGTCCGTGAAGGAAAGGACTTCCTCCTCGCTCGTACCTTCCCGGAACGGGCGGCAGACCATGTAGAAGGTGGATGAGACGGTCGTGATGCCCGGCTGCAGGCCGACGCACCGGATGGCCGCGCGGATGACGTCGCCGGTAGGGTGGTCCGCACCGGCCACCGACCCGTCGACCTCGCCGTTGCGCACCATGAGGGCACCGAAGACGAGGGGGTCGCGCGCCCAGCGGCTCGCCTCGTCTTCCGTCAGGCCGCGGTCTCGCCGCAGGTCCAGCAGTTGCTCGACGAACCGGTCATGCCGCTCGTCCGTGGACGGGTCCAGAACCGCAATGTCGTCCGGGGCGCCGGCGTCCGCGAGGCCCTGACGGACGCGGTCGGCGGGACCCAGGATGACTGGCTCGACCCGCTCTTCACCGCGGAGCGTAGCGGCCGCGGCGATGGTCCGGGGATCGTGTCCCTCCGGGAGGACAATACGGCGGCGCGCCGCGCGGGCGCGTTCGGCTATGTGATCCAGGAACTGGCTCATGTCTGACTCATTCGTTGCAGGATTCGTTGCTGCACCACCGGCGCCACGAAGGCACCCACGTCACCTCCCAGCGAGGCGATTTCGCGCACCAGGGAGGCCGATAGGAAGGAGTACCTGGCATCCGGCGCAAGGAACAGGGTCTCCATCTCCGGGTCGAGATCGCGGTTCATGAGGGCCATCTGGAACTCGTATTCGAAATCCGAAACGGCGCGCAGCCCGCGCACAACCAGCCGGACCCGGCGCTGGCGGGCGAAGTCGACCAGGAGTCCCTGGAACGCCACCGCCTCGACGCGTTCCTCCCCCACGAACACCTCCCGGATCAAGTCGATTCGTTCCTCGATGGAGAAGAGGCCCTGTTTAACCTGCGTGGATCGGTGCGCGACCGCGACGATGACGCGGTCGCAGAACCGCAGCACTCTTCGGACGATATCTTCGTGGCCGCGGGTGACGGGGTCGAAGGAGCCGGGATAGATCGCAGCGTTTTCGGTCGGTCGGTTCATTCCGGTGCCAGGTAGCGGGTGATCAGGGTGTCGCCGTAGCGACGCGTGTCCGCCATCGCCGACTCCGGTAGCGGGTCGTCAATGCGGTGCTCGATCCACAGGATGCGGGCGCAGGGGCTCCGGAGAAAGGTCTCGACCAGCGCGACAGCGTCGCCCGAGCCGTAAGGCGGGTCGGCGAGCACCACATCGAACGCGTCGACCCCCAGCGCCTGGAAGAATCGGGTGGCATCCCCGCGAACGACCGTGCTCAGGGGCTCTGCGTGTAGGCGGCGGATGTTGGCGTTGAGCGTTTTCAGCGCGCCGCCTGCCTTCTCGACAAAGGTGGCGTGGCGCGCACCGCGGGAGAGCGCCTCGAGGCCGAGCCCCCCGGACCCGGCGAAGAGGTCGAGGACGCGGGCGTCGGGTAGCACCGGTTGCAACATACTCATCCAAGCTTCACGGACCCGGTCCGCCGTGGGCCGCGTGCCGATCCCGGGCGGGGCCTGGATCGTGTGGCCGCGCCAGCCCCCGGCGATAATGCCCATCACTCAGCGGGCCGGAGGTCGACCAGCCGCGCCTGGATCCGGGTCCGGCCGCGCCACGTGTCCTCCTGGAGATGCGCCGCCGCGTCGATGAGGGCGCCGGCGCCGACAAGATGTCTGTGGCTGGCCGCCATGCGGAACCCGATCGCCTGGAGCGACGCCGTGCCGTCCCCGAGGCGCAGCCGCAGATGCTGGCCCTCGCCGCCCACCACCCCGGCGGACTCGACGCGTACCCCTCGCAGGGCGAAGGTCGGTGTGGGGTTGCCAAGACCGAACGGGCCAGCGTAGGCCAGGTAGCGGACGAGCTCGGGTGTCGCGTCCGCCAGCGCCAGCTCCATGTCGATCCGCACATCCGGAACCGGCCGGTCCGGCAACATCGAGCGGGCGACCCCGGCGAACGCGGCGGCGAACGCGTCGATCGCGTCCGGCCGGATGTCGAACCCGGCGGCTGCCGCATGTCCGCCGAAACGCTCGAGGTGCGCCCCACAGCCGCGCACCGCCTCCAGCAGGTCGAAGCCACGAATCGATCGGCCGCTCCCCCGGGCGGGGCCGTCACGATCCGGGACGGCGATCAGGATCGTGGGGCGATGGTACCGCTCCACCAGCCGGGAGGCCACGATGCCGATGACGCCCGGGTGCCACCCCTTCCGGGCCAGCACAATGGCCCGGTCGCGGTCGGGGTCGTAGAGGCCGTCGAGCAGCGACTCGGCCTCGCCGAGGATCTCCCGGTCCACGGCCTGCCGCCTGGCGTTCAGCAACTCCAGCTCGGCAGCCA
>CAYXJH010000062.1:0-12462 GCA_964465415.1 uncultured Gemmatimonadaceae bacterium | reverse complement strand
GAGCTGGCGGACCAGTTCCCGATGGTGGGCAAGCGCCCGCTCCACCTCCACACGATTCGCTGAAACCTCGTCGGTCAGAGTCCCCAGGACGGACGCCACCGTCGCATTGCGAGCCACGCTCTGGCGCCACTCGTTCGCCGCCAGCGCCACCAACACGGAGAAGACGATGACCCCAATCTCCAACAGGAGCGGCGACGCCCGCCCGTCACGCCGACCGGCAGGCCGCCGGAAGCGCATTGCGCGCCCGCGGCGCCCGTGCACGGACTCGATGTCTCCGCTCACGTGGGTCGTTGGATCAGGGGAAAGGAGTGGTCCGGTGGCTCGGTCAGGACAGGCCTGGGCCGGAGGGAGAAGCTAGGCGAGATAGGGAGCGGGGTCAACGCGATTGACCCTGCGGTGCTCGCGATCGAATCAGCCGGGCGTCGAAGCTGACCGCGGCTGGCACGGTTCCTGACACGACTGGCCCCCGGTCTTCAACAGGAGAACGATATGCAGCATCTGATCTGGATCGCCATCGTCCTGGTCGTCATCTGGGTGATCGCCCGTCTCATCGCCGGCATCGCCGGGGTGATGCTGAACCTGCTCTGGATCCTGGCGATCATCGTCTTCATCGTCTGGCTGTTCAACGTGCTGACGGGGCGGCGACGCGGCTCGGGCGTGTGAGGCGGTAGCGCGGGCCGCGGGTCGGATCGTAGGTTCCTGACCCCGGCCCGGCCGACGCGTGGCCGCGCGCCGCTGGATCCGCTGCCCGGAGCCGTACATGCACAGAACCGTCGCCGGCCTGCTGCTGGTCGGCCTCTTCGCGGGCGCCGCGTCGGAGGCGTGGTCGCAGGAGAACCGCCGGCCCGTCCACGAGCCCGATTTCTTCCCGTTCTCCGTCTGGTACAGCGGCGGGAAGGCGCGTGCGCCCATGCTCACGGAGATTACCCCTGCGTCCCGCGAGGAATGGCGGCGCGACCTCCAGCAGATCAAGGACCTGGGCTTCAACACGGTCCGCACCTGGGTGGAGTGGGCCCGGGCCGAGCCCAGACAGGGTGACTACGACCTGGCGAACCTCCGCCTCCTCCTCGAGCTGGCGCAGGAGGTGGGGCTGCAGGTGTTCATCCAGATGTACGTGGACTCGGCGCCCGACTGGGTCGGCAAGGCATATCCCCACACCCGGTTCGTCACGCAGAGCGACATCGAGATTCCATCCCAGGCCGCGCCCGGATTCTGCACGGACAACCGTGAGATCAGTGATCTGGTGCTGGGGTTCTACAGCCAGGTGGCCACGGTCGCTTCCGAATACCCCAACTTCTACGGCTGGGACCTCTGGAGCGAGCCCCACATCATCAACTGGGCCAATATCGACTATGTCCAGAACGCTCAGTTCTGTTACTGCGAGGCCACGCAGGAGCGGTTCCGCGGGTGGCTCCGGGAGAAGTACGGATCCCTGGAGGCGCTCAATCGGGCCTGGTATCGCGGGTTCCAGGAGTGGGCCGACGTCGAGCCGCCCCGCTTTAGCACGATCCTCAGCTACACCGACTACATCGACTGGAAGACGTTCATCTACGATCGGCTGGCCCACGACCTGGGCCACCGCTACGATGCGGTGCGGGCGGGCGGGTCGGACCACGTCATCACGTCGCACGCCGCCATCTCGTCGATCCTGACCAGCCCGCACCTGGGCGTGGGGGCCAGCGACGACTTCCTGATGGCCGAGCACGTCGACTTCTACGGCGTGTCGATCTATCCCAAGCACAACCGGCCCGAGACGCACTGGCCCCACTGGCGACTCATGACGGTGCTGGACTTCCAGCGCAGCGCCAACCGGATGAACGACGGCTGGTACATCGGCGAGATGCAGGCCGGGGACGGGACCATCGCGCTGCTCCTCAGCGAGCCGGTGACGGCGGAGGATCACCGGATCTGGGCCTGGTCCTCCATCGCCAAGGGCGCCCGGGCCATCAACGTGTACGCGTACTATCCCATGTCGACCGGGTACGAAGCGGGAGGATACGGGTTGATCGAGCTGGACGGTACGGTGACCGAGCGCGCCCGGAGCACCGGAGCCATCGCTCGTGTGGTCGACCTGCACCGGGAGCGGTTCCTGGACGCCCGCCCGGTGCCCGCCCGTGTCGGGATCGTCTACAACCCCCTCGCCCAGCTGGTGGGCGGCGCGCAGCGGCGGCAGGACTACCCCGAGGCGAACCAGAGCTCCCTGATCGGCTATTACCGCGTGTTCGCAGACCACAACATCCCCGTGGACTTCATCCACCGCAACGAGCTGGAGCGGGGCGACATCTCCGGCTACGACCTCATCATCGTGCCGTACCCGCTGATGTTCACCGAGGCGGCCGCGGCCGGGCTCCGACGGTTCGTCGAGCGGGGTGGACACGCCGTCGCCGAAGCGCGGCTCGCCTGGAACGACGAGTCGGGCCACGCCGCCGAGATCATCCCCGGCGCGGGCCTGCACGAGGTCTTCGGAGTCCGGGAGATGAACGCCTGGATGCGGCCGGACGTGGACATGGCGGTGGTGGACACCGACCATCCGCTGACCACCGGCCTGACCGGCGTAGCGCTGCGCGGCCGCCTCCATGCGAACACCGTGACGCCGATCTCGGACGTGGCGCGCGTGCTCGCCACGATCGACGGGGATGCCGCCGTGGTGGCGTCGACCCATGGCCAGGGCCAGACGCTGTTTATCGGCTCCTACCTCGGCTGGGGCAACCACCCGGAGCAGCATGAGCCGAACTCCCAGTTCGTCCTGCGCCTGGCCGAGTGGGCCGGCGTACAGAAACCCGTCGCCACGTCCGTAGACGGGGCCCTGGACGCGCCCGTCGTCGCCAGGCTCCAGGACGGCGACGCCGGGCCCATCCTGTTCCTGATCAACCACAACACCGACGCGCAGGACGTGACGGTGACCGCTCGCCTGGCCGATGGCGACTACGCGCTGGTCGAGATCATCACCGGGCAGGCCGCCGCCGCAACGGCGCGAGACGGACGGCTGGACCTGACGACCCGGATCGGTGCCCGGGACGTCCAGGTATGGATCCTTACCCCGGCATGAGGGCGCCCGCCATGACGACACGACCGCCGACCCTGAGGACCGAGGGCTGGGTCGGGCCTGCTCCCTGTGCGGCGACCTGGGTGGCCCTCGCCCTGGCCGTGGCGACGTTCGGCCAACCCATCGCGGCTCAGGATCTCACCTTCGAGGAGTACGAGCCACGCTCCACGCTGGTGGTTCCCGAAACCGTTATCGAGCGCGCCGGCGTCCCGTTCATCGACGCGCACAGCCACCACCGCAACCTGACGCCCGAGCGGGTGGACTCCGTGGTGGCCGCCATGGACCGGCTGAACATGGTCGCCCTCGTCAATCTCAGCGGCGGGAGCGGCGAGGCGCTGGCGGAACGGGTACGCGCGACATCCGGCGCGTATCCCGGCCGGTTCGTCACCTTTGCCAATCTGGACTTCCAGGGCATCGATGAGCCGGGCTGGGGCGAGCGCGCCGCCCGCCAGCTGGAGGAGGACGTCCGCATCCACGGCGCCGGTGGGCTCAAGATCTTCAAGAACCTCGGGCTGGACCTGACGGACGGCAGCGGCGAGCGGGTCCCCACCAATGACCCGCGGCTGGACCCGGTCTGGGCGAAGGCGGGCGAGCTGGGCATCCCCGTGTTGATCCACACCGGCGAGCCCGCCGAGTTCTTCGAGCCCCACGACCGCTTCAACGAGCGCTGGCTCGAGCTACACCAGTTCCCCGGTCGGGCCCGCCCGCCGGACCGCTATCCGTCCTGGGAACAGGTGATGGCGGAGCAGCAGGACGTCTTCCGGAAGCACCGCGGCACCACCTTCATCAACGCGCACCTCGGTTGGATGGGCAACGACCTGGACCGGCTCGGGCGACACCTGGATGAGCATCCGAACGTCGTCACCGAGGTCGCCGCGGTCATCGCCGAGCTCGGCCGGCAACCCCGGGCCGCCCGTGAGTTCCTCATCCGCTACCAGGACCGCGTGCTGTTCGGCAAGGATACGTTCGCAGAGGACGAGTACCATACCTACTTTCGTCTGTTCGAGACCGCCGACGAGTACTTCCCCTACTTCCGCCGACGCCACGCGTTCTGGCGGATGTACGGCCTCGACCTTCCCCACGAGGTCCTGCGGCAGGTCTACCATGACAACGCCGTACGCGTGATCCCCGCCCTTCAGCCGGGAACGGGCGCCGCCGCGCCCGGACCGTAACACCTGACCCGGGCGAAAACGGACGACGCGGAGAACCGGTGCTGCCCGGCCCTCCGCGTCCGCGGGGGTTTTCCTGCCGCCTCCCCTCGACCCTACTCCTCCTGCACCGCCTGGACGTGTAGCTCGATCGTGAGATCGTTGCTCACCAGGATTCCACCCGTCTCCAGCGCCTGGTTCCACGTCAAACCCCAATCGCGTCGATCGATCGTCGTCGACGCGCTGAAGCCCGCCCGCGCCCCACCCCAGGGGTCCGTGCCGCGGCCTTCGTACCGGGCGTCCAGCGTGACCTCCCTGGTCTCCCCTCGGATCGTCAGGTCGCCCACCACCCGGAACTCATCCCCGGCCTCCGCGTGCGCGCCCTCGACCCGCGTGCTGTGGAACGTGATCTTCGGATGATTCTCCACATCCAGGAAATCCTCCGACCGCAGGTGAGTGTCCCGATCGCTCGACCGCGTGTCGATGGACCGGGCATCGATCTCCACTTCCACCTGGCTGCTCTCCGGGTTCTCCTCGTCCACCACCACCGCGCCCGACATGTCGCCGAATCGACCCCGCACCGTCGTGATCATCATGTGTTTGGCCTTGAATTCAACCTGCGTGTGCGCCGGATCCAGACGCCACCGGGTTATCGTTTGCTGTTCCTGCATTCCCATCATTCCTCCCTTGAGTTTGCTTCGTCCTTGTACATCACCCGGTTGCATGGCCCGGGCCGCCACGATTCCCTTCGTTCCGTGTATCTCTGTATCAAGATATATGTGCAAGAAAGACGCCGTCACGCGTCCGCAGATGCCTCCCGTCTACGATCGGTCGGACCGGGGCCCCGTTCCCCGTTTCCAGGCCGTGCCGCCGCTTCCGCCGCCTGGCCGAGTCGCTTGAGCAAGTCGACCACCTGACGCTGCTCCGCCACGGACAACCCCGACACCGCGCGGTGAATGGCCGCGGCATGAGCCGGGAAGATGGCGTCCATCCGTGCCGTGCCCTCGTCCGTGAGCTCGGCGTAGAGCGCGCGTCGGTCCCCGGGGCAGGGCCGTCTTCGGACCAGCCCCTTCTCCACCAACCGGTCCACTACGTACGTTATGCCGCCACTCGACTTGAGCACCGCACGCTGGAGCTCACCGACCAGGAGGGGGCCCTTATGATAGAGCGCCTCCATGGAGGCGAACTCGCCCAGTGAGAGACCGTGGCGCCCTGCATCGGCGTCGGCGTGGGCCGTGACCGCCGTGGCGGCCCGGTTCAGCACGACGAAAAGTTTGAGGGCCAGTTCGTGTCCCATCTTTATCTCCACAGCGTGAATCTCACTTCCAAGATAAACCCGGCGCAAGACCGGCGCAAGGGGGAGGGGCGGTGAACGGGTTGTGGCCCAGGGAGCACGGCGCGTACGCGCAGCTGGCGTGCCCGCTGATCACGGGGATCGTCCTGGCGCGTGGGCATGCGGGGGCGGCCGCGTTTGCAGTTGCTGCCACCGCCATGTTCCTGGCGCACGAGCCTCTGGCGTTGATCATGGGGACGCGAGGCGTTCGTCTCCGGGACCAGCTGGTCGGGGCGGCGCGGCGTCGCCTGGTCCTGCTGGCGGCGGTGGTGCTGGCGGGGCTGGTCTGGGCGGTCGCGTCCGCACCCTTTCGGGCGTGGCAGGCGGCGATCGTGCCCGGCTTGCTGGCGGTGCTGCTGGTGCCTCTGTTCTTCACGGCCAGGGTCAAGACCCTGGTCGGCGAGCTGGTGGTCGCGGCGGCGTTCGCCGCAGTGGTGCTGCCCATGGCGCTGAGCGGATCCGGGGATTGGCCCAGGGCTTGGACCGCGACCGCGGTATGGCTGTCGGCGTTTGCCACGTCGATCGTGTCCGTTCACGCAGTCAAGGCGGCGTACAAGGGTAGCCCTCGGGCGCGCTGGCTGGTCCCTGCCGCGCCGGTCCTGGCCGCCGTGGTGGGCTCGGCTGCGATCGTGGCCTGGCTGGCGGCGCCTGCTCCCTGGGATCGGGCGGTGGCCGCGCTGCCGCCGGTCGTGGCGGTGGCCGGGGTCGCCGTGGTCCGCCCCCACCCGCGTCATCTCAAGCGGATCGGCTGGACCATGGTGGCTGCCTATGCCGTCGCGCTGGTGCTGCTGCTCGTTGCCTGATCAGCGCGGCTTTCCGGCACGGCGGGTGCATGGCCGCGGGGTGACACGGTTGAATACGCTGGACGTCGAGGGGAGCTCGTTGAGACACGTTCGTGCAACGCCGGTCGGACGGCGAGTCGGACAGGGCCGGGTCGGGTTGATGGGTATGGTCGCGTTCTTGACCGCGTGCGGCGTGGCCGCCCCACCGGTCGAGCCGGAACCCGAGACGGCGCGCGGCGTGCCGGGCTTCGACACGCGGGATCACCCGGGCGACGACGCGCTCCGTGCATGGTTCGACGCGTCGCCGTACCGCTGGATCGGTTTCTATCTCGAGGCCCCGTGCTACACCGGCACCACGTGGCGTGGGACCCGGGAACGTTTGCGGGAGATGGGCTACGGCACCGCTGTGCTGTTCGTCGGCGAGCAGGACTGGGCGGAGATCCTGCCCGCGGACCAGGTCGTGGCCGACTCGTTGGCGCCTCGATGTACCCAGGCCAATCTGCACGCCGAGCGGGGCACCACCGATGCGCGGGCCGCGGCGTCGGCCGCGGCCGCGGAGGGATTCCTTGCCGGGACGAGCGTCTTCCTCAACGTGGAACGTGTCGAGCGCGTTTCTGCTGAGCTGGGTGAATACGTCCGTGCGTGGGTGGCCGGGCTGCTTGCGGACGGTCGGTACATCCCGGCACTCTACGCCCACGGTCACAACGCCGAAGAGCTGTTCGCCATGGTCCGTGACGAGTTTGCCCGCGCCCGCCGATCGGAGGAGCCGAAGCTTTGGGTGGCCCGGACCGGCGGATTCGACCTGCGCCGCGGGCCCCAGGAGTCGGGCTTTGCCGACGCGCACATCTGGCAGGGCCTACTGGACATCAACGAGACCTGGGGTGGCGTGACGCTACACATCGACGCGAACGTAGCCCGCTCCGCCGACCCGTCCGGCTGACGTGGCGCTGTCCATCGACACCCGGATCGACCTCAAGCACGGCGGGCCCGTGCCGCTGTTCGGCCTGGGCACGTTCAGGACGCCCGGCGGCGAGGCGACCCGCGAGGCCGTACTCCGAGCGATCGAGGTCGGCTACCGGCTGATCGACACGGCCGCGCTGTACGGCAACGAGCGAGCGGTGGGGGCCGGTGTCCGGGACAGCGGCGTCGCGCGAGAGGGGATCTTCGTCACGACGAAGCTCCACCCGGACGAGCACGGGGAGTCCGCCGCGCTACGCGCGTTCGACGCGGGCCTGGGTCGGCTCGGGCTGGACTATGTCGACCTGTTCCTCGTTCACTGGCCGGGCGGTGGGGAGCGGGGAGCGGAACGTAAATCCACGTGGCGGGCCCTCGAGCACGTCCTCCGGGAGGGTCGAGCCCGGGCCATCGGCGTGAGCAACTACATGGTCCGGCACCTTGAAGAGCTGCTGGGGTATGCATCGGTGCTCCCCGCTGTAAACCAGATCGAGATCCATCCGTTCAACTACGGAAGCAGGACCGATGTAGTGGCGTTCTGCCGTCGCCATTCCATCGCCGTCCAGGGCTACAGCCCCCTGGCGAAGGCTCAACGGCTCGATGACAAGACGCTGCGGGAGCTGGCCGAGCGGCACGACCGGACGCCCGCGCAGGTACTGATTCGATGGGCACTTCAACATTCCGTCATCACCATCCCCAAGTCGGCCGACCCGGGGCGCATCCTGCAGAACGCGGACGTGTTCGACTTCGAGTTGACGGACGCGGAGATGCGCCGGCTCGATGACCTCGATGAAGACTTCCTCACGAGTTGGGACCCGCGACCGGTGGCTTGAACGGTTGCGCCAGCGTGGCCGGAAGCCACTCTTCCCGTCGGCCGCAGTGCCGTGGGCAGTGCTGGCCGGCGCGCTCGTGTTCACCACGGCCACGGCGCTGTTCCTTGCCCAGACGGCGCGGGAACGCGCCGAAGAACGGTTCCGGCGGGCGGTCCTGAGCACTGAGGACCTGATCGACCGCCGGCTTCACCTGTACGTGGTTACGCTGCGGGGAGTGGCGGGACTGTTCAGTGTGCTGGACACGGTCACGGTCGAAGACTTCCACAGATACGTGGACCGACTCCGCATCCAGGAGCACTATCCGGGCATCCAGGGCATCGGCTGGACCGAGCGGCTGTCCGCCCGGCCCCTGGGTCGTGGCGAATTCCACGAGGTGCACGCGATCCGGTACCTGGAGCCGATGGACGCGCGGAATCGGGCTGCGATCGGGTACGACATGTACAGCGAGCCCACCCGTCGGCTCGCCATGGCGCGCGCCCGCGACGGCGGCGGCCCCGCATTCTCGGGCCGGGTCCGCCTCGTGCAGGAGATCGTCGGGCAGGAGCAGGCGGGCTTCCTGCTCTACCTTCCGGTATACCGCGATGGCCAGGCCCTCGCCACGGAAGCCGAGCGCCGCGACCAGCTGATGGGGTTCGTGTACAGTCCGTTCCGCGCGGACGATCTGTTCGCAGGCATTTTCGGCTCAGAGACGCAGCCGCGGGTTCGATTCCTCGTCTATGACGGCACGGAGCCGGATCCCGACCATCTCCTCTACGCCTCGCCGGGCGACCCTCTTCACAGGCCGATGTTTCGGTCGACCCGGGCCATGGTCCAGTCGGGCGCGCCGTGGACGGTCGTGTTCGAGTCCACGCGGACCTTCGACATCGCCTCACCGCCCACCGTCCCCGTCCTCATCCTCCTGCTCGGGCTCGCCGCCAGCCTCTGGCTCTTCTTCCTCGCCCGCGGCCAGGCCCGGGCACGGACGGCCGCGGAGTACGCGAATCAGTCGAAGTCCACGTTCCTGGCGACCATGAGCCATGAGCTTAGGACACCGCTCAACGCCATCGCCGGCTACGCCGACCTGCTGAATCTGGAGGTGGCCGGTCCGCTGACGCCGAAGCAGCGGCAGTACCTGGAGCGGATCGGCCAGGCCCAGAAGCACCTGCTCGGCCTCATTGACGACGTCCTGCATTTCGCCAAGGTCGAGGCCGGGCGGATCGTGGTCGAGGTACAACCGACCGACATCGAACGGGCGGTAGCCAGCGCCGATGCCATGATGGCCACCCACTTCAGTGGTAGGAGGATCGAATACGCGCGGCAGGGCGGCCCCGCCCTCAAGGTCCAGGCGGACCCCGAGAAGCTGCGCCAGATCCTGATCAATCTGCTGAGCAACGCGCTCAAGTTCACCGACCCGGGTGGCACCGTTTTGACTCGGTGGGGTCACAACGGGACCACGGCGTTCATCGACGTGGCGGATACGGGTGTAGGGATTCCGGCGGACAAGCTGTCCGCGATCTTCGAGCCATTCGTCCAGGCGGACGCGGACCTGACCCGCACCCGGCACGGGACCGGGCTCGGCCTGGCCATATCCCGGCAGCTCGCCCGCGCCATGGGTGGGGACATCGTCGTGCGGAGCGAGCCCGGAGTCGGCAGCACCTTCTCCGTGACGCTTCAGCGCGCCGAAGACGCCTGAGTCCGAGGGCGGTCCGGGGACGCGTCAGCGAGGCAGGGCGTCATCGCCCAGCCGGACGAACCGCACGTCCCGGACACGTCCTCCGGTTACGCGGAAGCCATCGACGACATCCCCGGCGCGGGTGAACGCCACCCGGCCCACGAACCACCGGTTGCCTGAGAACAGATCGTCGTCCACCAGGTCCAGGCGGATCTCGCCGTGGCGGACGTGGCGCAGGACCAGGGATTCGCCGTCCACGGCCACCCGGTACAACGCCTCCAGCTCGGGGCTGAAGTAGTCGCCCACGTACGCCTCGAGCGCGGATTCCGCCAGCGTCGGGGCAGCCATGCGCCGACCGGCCAGCTCCCGGCCGCCCGTCTGCACCACCAGCCGGTCCGTGCCACCCATGTCCAGGTAGAACCGCACCCGCGCGTTCTCGACGCGGAACTCGCTCTCCGATTCCGCCACCATGGGCACGTGCCGGTCCCCGCGGTCCACGGCGAGCGCGCCTCCGACGCGGCGCAGGCGGAACGTCCCCAGGTCCTCCACCTCCCAGCGCCCCGCGTAGGCCTCGAGCAGCCGCGTATTGACGACGACCGGCCCGGAGCCGGTGCCGGTCGCGGCCCTCGATACCCCGACCTCGTGCACCTCGCCCAGGTACACATCCGCGACCTCGGTCGCGAGACGAGCCGGGTTGAACGACGCATGGTTCCCCAGCACCACCACCCCCAGTCGCTCGTCCGGGAAGTGCAGCACCATGCTGCGGAACCCCGCGTCCGCGCCCCCGTGCGACCAGGTCGTGCGGCCACGGTGCTCCCCGCGCACCACCGCGAACGCGTACGGGATCGTGTCCCCCGTCGTCAGCACACCGCGCGTTCGCATCTGATCGATGACCCCGGCTCCCCCCACCTCCGACGTCTCGAAGTTCCGGAGCCATCGGGCCAGGTCGCCGGCCGTCGTGAACAGGCTCGTCGCGCCCGCGTTCGCGTAGCTGAGGACCGCGTTCTCCCAGCCCCGCTCTCCGCTGCCCCGGTACGAGTACGCCCGGCCGGGTACCACGTGCTCATGATCGTCGTGCATGTGCGTGGACGTCATGCCCAGTGGCTCGAACACGTTCACCGCCATCCACACGGGAAACGGCTGGCCGCCGACCCGCTCCACCACCTCCGCCAGGAGCGTGTAGCCCATGTTCGAGTACAGGTGCTCGGCGCCCGGCTCGAAATTCAGCTCCTGTTGGCGCGTCGCCAGCGCCAATACGTGGTCCTTGGTGATCACGTCGTCCAGCCGCCACCCGGCCAGCGCCAGGAGCTCCCACTGGTCGCGCAGCCCGCTCGTGTGATGGATCAAATGCCGCAGCGTGATGCGATGACCCAGGTCCGGTAGCTCCGGGATGTGGGTGCGTACATCATCGTCCAGGGTCAGCTGGCCCCGGTCCGCCAAGAGCGCCACCGCGAACGTCGTGAACTGCTTCGTCACCGACGCGACGTGGAAGATCGTGGACGGCGTGATCCGGACGCCGTGCTCCAGCTGGGCGATTCCATAGCCCCGCTCCAGCACGATCTCCCCGTTCCGCACCACGGCCACCGCCGCGCCCGGCGTGGCTGGCCCGTTCCACGCCGCGAACAACGAGTCCACACGCGCCGCCTCGACCGTCTGCGAGGAGAGGGGTGTCCCGCACATGGCGGCGGCCGCGGCAAACAAGAATGCCAGCTTCAGACTTCGTTGTCCCATGTGGTCTTGCAGGTTCATGGTGAAATGGCGGGAAGGTCTGACTCCACCGTCCGGACGTTAACCCGGCCTTCCTCGGCCCGGAAGACCGGTTGTGTTGGCCACACCCTTGACCGAGGGTCGTGCCCGGCCGATATTAGCCGACCATGAGAAAGATATTGAGGCATGCCTAACATCCGCAGCCGCTGGACGCTGCACCAGAGCGTGGCGATGGCGTTCGCCGTCGCCTGGGTGTTGGCCTGGAGCGCACCGGTTACGAGTCAGGCGTCGCCGGTGATCACGGGCGAGGTGTATGACGAAACGGGATCGCCACTTGCGCGCGCGGCCGTAACGGTGGTGGGCACGGCCCGTACCGTGGTCACGGACGGGGCGGGCCGGTTCGCCATTTCGGGCGTGCCGTCGGGCCACCACCGACTCGAGGCATCGTTGGTCGGGTACGCGCCTGGGGTGGTCGACGTAGAGGTGGGCGGACCTCGCGCCGCGGTGGTGTCCTTCGCGTTGCGCACGACCCCGCTGGAGCTTCCGGGTCTGATGGTGACGGGCGCGGCGACGGGGGGTGCGGCACTGGACCTGACGCGGGCGGCGACGCAGCTGTCGGGCCGGGCGTTGGAACGGAACCTGGGGAGCAACGTCGCGGAGACCCTATCCGCGCAGCCGGGTCTTGGGGTGCGTTACAACGGCCCTGGTGCGGCGGCGCCGGTCGTGCGAGGGCTGACGGGGGACCGGGTGGTGGTGATGCAGGATGGTCATCGTTCAGCGGACCTGGGGGGTAGCGCGGACGATCACATCGTGACGATCGATCCGCTGTCGGCGCAGCGGATCGAGGTGGTGCGCGGCCCGGCTGCGCTCCTGTACGGCAACAACGCGCTGGGTGGGGTCGTCAACGTCCTGACGGGGGATATCCCCACGCATGGGCCGGCGGGCCGGGAGCTGTCGGCGGCCATGCACGTGGAGTCGGCGTCACGCGGGTCCACGGCGCACGCGCGG
>CAYXJH010000061.1:0-13047 GCA_964465415.1 uncultured Gemmatimonadaceae bacterium | reverse complement strand
CCGGCTCCCCGATCAGGACCGGGTTGTTCTTCTTCCTGCGCGACAGGATCTCCATCACCCGCTCGATCTCGGCAGCCCGGCCGATGGTCGGGTCCAATTCGTCGTTGCGCGCAAGTTCGGTGAGATCGCGGCAGAAGTGGTCCAGCGCCGGCGTCTTCGACTTCTTCTCGCCCTTCGGGCCCGCGCCCGGAGTGCCCCCGCCCCCGCTTCCGGGAGAAGGCGGCTGCGTCGGGCCAACGTCGCTGCCGAGCAGCTTGAGGGTCTCGCCCCGGGCTTCGTCCAGCGTCAGGCCGAGCGAGTTCAGCACCTGCGCCGCGATACCCTTCTCCTCGCGAAGCAGACCGAGCAGCAAGTGCTCCGTGCCCACGTAGGAATGGTTCAATTCGCGCGCCTCGGCCATGGCGTACTCCAGGACCTTCTTCGCCCGGGAGGTATACGGCAGCTCGCCCAGCGCGATCGTGGCCTTGCCCTTCTTGACCGATTCCTCGATGCGCTCGTGGATCTGCTCCAGGTCCACGCTCAGGTTCAGCAGGACCGCGGCGGCGACCCCTTCGCCCTCCCGGATCAGGCCGAGAAGGATATGCTCCGTCCCGACGTAATCGTGCTGAAGGCGGATGGCCTCCTCCCGCGCCATTGCGAGTACTTTGCGCACCCTGTCAGTGAAATTGTAGTTCATCGGTGCCTCGTAGCGGGAGTCGTCAACGTGACGGGCCTCCTATTCAACTTCCGAGCCGTTGCCTCCGGTATCATCAGGCATGTGGCTTTCGTCGGCCAGGATCCGGCGCACGTATCCGGCACGGTGCACATCCGCCTCCGAGTCGGTGAGGGGACGGCCGGCCGCCTGTTCCAGATGTGCGGCCTGCGTGTACACCATGATCTTGTTCAGCGTGTATACACTGAGTCCTGAAAGCAGTTTCATGCTTACGCCGAGTCGCACGCCGCTCAGGAGATTCATCACCTCCTGGAAGGTCATGGAACGAGCATAGCGCAGGAGTCCGTACGCCCGCCAGATCTTGTCCTCGATCACCGCCGGCGCCTCGCGCATGAGGACGCTGCGCGCCTGCAGCTCGTACTGGATCACCTGCTGCACGATCTTCTGCAGATGGTCGATCAGGTCCTCTTCCGGCTTGCCCAGCGTCGTCTGGTTCGAGATCTGGAAGAAGTTGCCCACGACCTCCGACCCCTCCCCGTACAGACCCCGGAACGTCAGCCCCACTTGCCCGATGCCCTGGAGGACCTTGCCGATCTCCTTGGTCAGGACCAGGCCAGGCAGGTGGACGAGGATCGACGCGCGGAGCCCCGTACCCACGTTCGTCGGGCAGCTGGTCAGGTAGCCGAACTCGTGGTGGAACGCCATGGGAAGCTCCCGGCCCAGCTGCTCGTCCAGCGCATCCACCAGCGCGTACGCGTCCCGGAGACGGAGCCCGGACATCAGGCCCTGGAGCCGGAGGTGATCCTCCTCGTTGACCATGACCCCGGCCTGCTCTTCCGGCCCGATGATCAACCCTGCGCCGGCGTGTGGACCCCTCGGCCCGTCCCCGACCAGCTCCCGCGACACGAGGTGGCGCTCAAGCAACACGTGCCGCGCCAGGGCCGGCAACGTCGCGATGTCCACCGAGACGCCGTCCCGAAGCAACGTCGCCTTCTGGGCGGCGGACTGGACGCTGTGAAGGATGCGGAGACGCTCGTCGTCATCGACGCGAGGTCCGAACGCATGCCCCTGGAGGTTGCGCGCCAGCCGGATGCGCGTGGACAGCACGATATCGGCGTGAGGTCCGCTGGCCTCCAGCCAGGAGAGGCCGAAGTCGCCGAGATCGCCCGCCTCGATCATCCGGGCGCCCCTTCGAGCTGACGGATCTGATCCCGGATCTGGGCGGCGCGCTCGAAATCTTCCTTGGCGACCGCCGCGTCCAGCTTGCGGCGCAGGCGCGACAGCTGCTGCATCCGCTCCGCTTCTGACGGGTCGGGAGGAAGGTAGACCTTGCCGACGTGCTGGGTTCCGCCATGTAGCCGGCGGAACAGGCTCCGGAGGTGGTCCTCGAAGGTCACGTAGCAGTGGGAGCAACCCAGCCGGCCCGTCTTCTTGAAATCCCGCAAGGTCCACCCGCAGAACTCGCAGCTCGACGGCGACGATCGCGTGGGGCGGGACTCCTGCCCCATCTGGGCCAGGAAGTCGGTGAGAGGGAAGCCGGCGATCCCGGGATCGGGCTCGACCCCCTTGTCGGCGGCGCACGTCTCGCACAGATGGAACGTGCCCATCTGGTTGTCCACGATCTGCGTCAGGTGGATCACCGCCTCGTTCTGGCCGCAGTGCTCACAAAGCATCAGGTCATACCGGATACAGGCTCTCGAGCTTGCCGTCCCTCACACGAAGCACGCGGTCCGTTCGATCCGCAAGCTCACGGTTGTGCGTCGCCAGCACCAGGGCGACACCGTGGTCGCTCCGGAGCTGGAAGAACAGGTCGTGCAGCTGCTCGCTCGTGTGGGTGTCCAGATTGCCGCTGGGCTCGTCCGCCAGCACGACCGCCGGACGGTTCGCCAGGGCCCGGGCCACCGCGACCCGCTGCTGCTCGCCTCCGCTCAACTCCGCGGGCCGGTGCGTCGCACGCGCCGACAGTCCGACCGCCCCCAACAGCTCCTGGGCCCTGGACCGCGCCGCCTGCCGATCGATGCCCGCGATGAGAAGCGGCATCATTACGTTCTCCTCCGCGGTGAACTCCCGCAGGAGGTGATGGAACTGGAAGACGAACCCGATCACCTGGTTGCGGAACGCTGCGAGCTCGGTTCCGACCAGGGCGTTGAGACGACGTCCCGCGACGATCACATCACCGGCGGTCGGCCGGTCCAGGCCGCCGAGCAAGTGCAGCAACGTGGACTTCCCCGCTCCGCTCGCACCCACGATCGCCACCGCCTCGCCGGCGGACACGTCCAGGTCTACCCCCTCCAGAACCGTGAGTTCGCTGCCGCCGCCGCCGACGTAGACGCGGCGGACGCCACGCGCCCGGACGGCGGGTTCCTCGCTCGTGGTCGAGGCCGCCACGTCCCCTCCGGTCGGCAACGGATCCCGAGCCTCACTCATGGCGGATCGCATCCACGGGCAGAAGCCGGGATGCCTGCCAGGCAGGGTAGATGGTCGCGGCGAAGGCGACCAGGATGCTGAGCCCGATAATGAGTCCCAGGTCCCGCAGGTCGAGCGCGACAGGCAGCGTATCGAGGAAGTACACGTCGCCCGGCAGCTCGATGAACTGATAGGTGTCGAGCAGCCAGACCAGGAACAGCCCGAGTCCCGTGCCGAGAACCGTGCCCACCGCTCCGATGGTCAGTCCCTGCAACATGAAGATGCTCAGGACCGTTCGGTCCGTCGTCCCCATCGACTTCAGAATCCCGATCTCCCGCGTCTTGTCCGCCACCACCATGATCAGCGTGCTGATGATGTTGAAGGCCGCGACCACGACGATGAGGAAGAGGATGATCGCCATCGCCAGCTTTTCCAGCTGGAGCGCCGAAAAGAGGGACGAATTCAGCTGCATCCAGTCGTTGGTGTAGTACGGGAACTGCAGCTCGCGCTGGAGCCAGGCCGCCGTCTGGTCCGCGGTCCACGCGTCCCGCACCGTGAGCCCCACACCGCTCACGCCCGTGCCCAGGTCCAGCAGGTCGCGGGTCGCATCGATCGGGACGTACATGTATCCGGAGTCGTACTCGTACATGCCCGTGCTGAATCGATCGGTGACCTCGAAGCTGCGCATCGCCGGCACGATGTCCCCCAGCGGCCCGGTCCGGACGTTCTCGAACGACGCCACCAGGACGGTGTCGCCCGGATAGATGCTCATCTTGTCCGCCAATCGGCGGCCCATCACGAGGGGCGGATACCCCGTCTCCGTCGGGCCGAACCGCAGCTCGCCCGACCGGATCTGCTCCTGGATGACCGTCAACGGCGGCCCGTGCGGCCATTCCGGCTCTATTCCGAAGAGGGTACCGGGCTGGACGTAGTCCCGACCGGGAAGGAACACGGCCACCTGCGTCATGACGAACGGCTCCGCCGCCAGCATGCCCGGCGCCTGGCGCGCGGCCTCCAGCACCGTCGGCCAGTCGCCCATGCGGAAACCCCCGCCCGGGTCCTGTTCGAACACGTAGACGTGGGGGTTCATCCCGACGATCTTGGCCTGGAGGTCCCGCTGGAGACCCGTCATCACGGCGATGACGACGATGAGCGCCGCCACCCCAACGAGGACACCGCCCACGGCGATCAGCGTGATCAGCGAGACGAAACGCCCCTTGCGTCGGGACGCCAGATACCGCCGGGCGATGTACCAGTCCAGCCGCTTCACCGCCCCTCCTCCGGCCGCATGGTGGGAAAGAGGATCACGTCCCGGATCGAGGGTTGACCCGTCAGCACCATGACCAGGCGGTCGACCCCGATCCCGACGCCGCCCGTGGGCGGCATCCCGTACTCCAGGGCACGCAGATAGTCCTCATCCAGCATCTGCGCCTCCTCGTCGCCAGCCGCGCGCAGTCGGGCCTGGGCCTCGAACCTGTCTCGCTGATCGAACGGGTCGTTCAGCTCGCTGAACGCATTCGCGATCTCCCGCCCCGCGATGAACAGCTCGAAGCGCTCCGTGAGCCTGGGCTCGCCTCGCTTGGCCTTCGCCAGGGGGGAGAGCTCCCGCGGGTAATCCATCACGAAGGTCGGGTCCTGGAGGGACGCCTCAACCAGCGCGCCAAACAACTCGTCCAGTAGTTTCGGTCGGCTCATGGTTGCCGTGTCGGACACCCCAGCCTGGGCAGCCGCCACGCGTAGCGCCTCGTCGTCCAGGTTCATGGCGTCGACACCGGCATCGCCCAGCGCGTCCATGAAGGAGACTCGCCGGTAGGGCGGTGACAGGTCGATCTGCCTCGCCTCGAACTCCGCGGCGCGGCTCCCCGTCGCTTCCACGGCGACGTAGGCCAGCAACGCCTCCACACGGTCCATCATCCGGTGGTAGTCGGCGAACGCCTCGTAGAACTCGAGCATCGTGAACTCCGGGTTGTGCGTCCGGTCGATGCCCTCGTTGCGAAAATCCTTGCCGATCTCGTAGACCCGTTCCAGCCCGCCCACGATCAGCCGCTTGAGGTACAACTCGTCGGCGATCCTGAGGTACAGGCGCATGTCCAGGACATGGTGGTGTGTGGTGAACGGCCTCGCCGTGGCGCCTCCGTACAGTGGCTGGAGGATCGGCGTCTCCACTTCGATGTATCCCCTGGCGTCCAGGAATCGACGCATGGCCGAGATGACCCGGGCACGCGTCACGAAGACGTCCCGGACCTCCGGGTGCACCGCCAGGTCGGCATAGCGCTGCCGGTACCGTTGCTGGACGTCCGCGAATCCGCCGTGGACCACCCGCTCACCCATGTCGTCCTCGTCCTCGACCTTGCCGTAGGGGAGCGGACGAATGGACTTGGCCAGCAGCTCGAAGCTGTCGACCCGTACGCTGGGCTCACCCGTACGCGTGCGCATGGTCGGGCCGGCCACGCCCAGCCAGTCGCCCACGTGCAGGAGACGGAGGAGATCGTACCGCTGCGCTCCCAGAACGTTCTGGCGAAAGAACAGCTGGATCCGCCCGGACCGATCCTCCAGGTCGGCGAACGTGGCCTTGCCGTGGGAGCGAAGGGACGTGATCCGGCCACCCAGCCGCACCACTGGACCCTGCCCCTCTCCGTCGAGCCCCCCGGCCGTCTCGGCGTCCTGAAACGCGGATACGGCGGCGGCGGCGTCATGGCTGACGTCGTAGGCGTACGCGTACGGCTCGACGCCCGATCGCCGGAGCTCATCCAGCGTGTCCTGGCGATCCCGCTCCACCTGGCTCCGCACCGCCTCCGTCACCTTGTTCATGCCACCCTGGCGCCGAACTCCTTCAGATACGCCTCGATCAACGGATCGAGGGCGCCGTTCATCACCGCTTGTACATCGCCGATCTTCAGCTCGGTCCTGTGATCGGTCACTTGCGTGTACGGCTGGAACACGTAGGACCGGATCTGGTTCCCCCACGCGATCTCCGTCTTCTCCGATTCCACCTTGTCCCGCTCCAACTCTCGCTCGGCGAGCTCCCGCTCGTACAGGGCAGCCTTCAGCATTCGCATGGCTGTGGCCTTGTTCTGGAACTGGCTTCGCTCCTGCTGACACGCGACGGCTATGCCCGTGGGAGTGTGCGTTATCCGGACCGCCGAGCTGGTTTTGTTGACGTGCTGACCGCCGGCGCCGGACGCGCGGAACGTGTCGATCCGGAGGTCCTTGTCCAGGATCTCGATCTCGATCTCGTCGTCGACGACCGGATAGACGAACACGCTGGCGAACGACGTGTGGCGCCGGCTCTGGGCGTCGAAGGGTGAAATGCGGACCAGGCGATGCACACCCTTCTCCGCCTTCAGGTAGCCGTATGCGAACGCGCCACGGACCTCCAGCGTCGCGCTCTTGATACCGGCTTCCTCGCCAGGCATCAGGTTCAGGATTTCCACCTCATACCCGTGGGACTCGGCCCAGCGGCTGTACATCCGCATCAACATCTCGGCCCAGTCCTGGGACTCGGTTCCCCCCGCCCCCGGGTGCACCGTCACCAGGGCGTCCCGACGGTCATCCTTGCCGCGCAGCATGTTTTTGAGCTCCAGCTGCGCGATCTCGCTCTCGAGGGTTTCCGACTCGGTTCTCAGCTCGTTCACGAGCTCCGGATCGTCACCGTCCTCCGCGTCGAGCAGGGCCGCCAGCTCCACCAGCTCGGCCACCCGTGATCGGGCGGTCTCCCACGGGCCGATCCAGGTCTTCAACTCGTTGACTTCAATGGTCACGGCACGGGCCTGATCCTGGTCATCCCAGAACCCGGGCTCCGTCATCCGACCTTCCAGCTCCTCCAGACGGCTTCGCTTGGAAGCGACGTCAAAGGTAGCCTCCGAGCGCATCGATTCGCGCTCGCTGACCTTCCAGTCGTTGCAGGGCGTCCGACATCCCATCCTCCTATAACGAGGGGCCGCCCGGAAGGGACGGCCCCGTGGTTCACCGCAACATCGGAAGATAACCGGCGCAAGCGACGGCCGGCAACAGACTCCGGGTCAGAAGACGCGCTCCCCTCCACCCAGGATATCGTTCAGCGCATCCCGGAAAAAGGGCGTGCCCTTCGCCATACCTTCGCCCACCTGCTCCACGTACTCATCCCAACTCTTCATGATCTCGTCCCGGAAGTCCTTCCGTAGCGTGCCCGCCGCCCGGCTGTCCGCCCAGCGTTTCTGGTTGTAGACCTTGATGTCCGAGACCAGCGCCCGCGCCAGGCGCCGGGCTCGGGTCTGCGGATCCTGGGGACCGAATACGGGTGCGCCCGGGCCCGGTGAGGGCGTCGCCGTGGGAGGGGCCGGAGCAACGCTATCAGAGGCGGATGCCGTGGCGTCATGCCTCTCCGGCGCGGAGTGCGGAGCTGGCCGGACGGTCGCGACCGTCCCCGCCATGGCTTCTTCCGGGTCGGTGGCGACGTGGAACGGAGCGCCGCATTCGCGGCACCGGGTCCGCACCTCCACTCCCCCGACTCGTGCCGGATCGACCCGATAGACATGCGTGCATTCGGGACAGGCTACGTTCATGGCTGCTGATCCGAGCTCTGGATTGGAAACTGGCCGGCGGCGACCCGCGAGTCCGAGGCGTCGCTCCGGCGGTCTACGGCATGTACGGAACCAGGAAGCGACTTCGCGTACGTCTTCATCTCCGTTGCCAGCTCGCTGACGCGGCCCGGGTGGGAGAAGTGTCGGTTCCGGTTGGTCACCACCCCGATCGAGAGCGTCATCAGCGGGATCTCGTGAAGGGTGCCGCGCCTGTCCCTGGCGACGAAGAATCCGTTCTTCCGGTCCTCTTCGGTATACTGGTACGGGACCAGCTCTTCGAATATCGACAGGATCTCGGTGCAGCAGACCTCCATCAGGTCCAGCGGAACGTTGAAGATGAAGTCGTCGCCCCCGATGTGCCCGACGAACCCGGTGGGCGCATACGCCCGGACCACGTCACGAAGGATGCGGGCCAGGATCCCGATCACGCCGTCCCCGCGGTTGTACCCGTACCGGTCGTTGAACTCCTTGAAGTGGTCCAGGTCGGCGTAGCACACCGCGAAAAGGTCACCACTCTTGATGCGCTCCGTGATGTCCCGCTCGATGTGACCCGTCCCCGGGAGTCGCGTGGATGGGTGGACGCTCACGTCCCGATCCGCGCGCGACAGCGTCACCTTCAGCCGGATCGCCTGCTCTTCCGGGCTCATGTCCGGCGTCAGCACCTCATCCGCCCCCGCCTCCATCGCCTGCAACCCGGCCCGGCGATCGGTGTCCGACAAGAATATTACAGGGATCACCGCGGTATACGCATCCGATTTCAGGGCGCGGCAGAGCGAGATCGCTTCCGCGTCGATGGGAGTACCCAGGACGATACAGGCCGGGAACGACCGGTTCACCAGCTCCACGATGGACGAGCCGCTCTGGACGAAGACGATCTCGAAGCCGTTCTCCGCCGTGAACGTGCGCAGCAAGACGGGCGGGGGCCGCCCGTCCGGCGAACGATACGCGACCACCGGCTTGAAGTGCATTACCGAATCAGGTGCAGACTCAGGGGGAGGGCATCCAAAGATAGTCCCGCCCGGTCCGGCGTGTCAAAGAGAAAAGGCCCCGTGTGGACCGGGTGATCACGCACCCGTATCTCCCGCGTCGCCGTCGGGGACGAAGTCGATCTTGCGTCGCTCCAGGTCCACCGCCGCGACCTTCACCCTGAGACGGTCACCCAGCCGGAACCTGCGCCGGCGGTGCTCGCCGACCAGCGCGAACTGGTCCTCCAGGAATATGTAGTAGTCGTCTTCGAGAGAGCTCATGTGGATCAGGCCTTCCACGAAGTAACGGTCCAGCAGGACGAACAAGCCGAACGACGTCACGCCACTCACCGTTCCTTCGAATGACTCGCCCACGTGCTGCCGCATGAATTCGACCTTCTTCAGGTCGACGCTGTCCCGCTCGGCGGCCACCGCCACCCGCTCTCTCTGGCTGGTGTGCCTGGCTACCGCAGGCAGGTACTCGGTACGCTGCTCCTCCGGGATCTGCTCACCGTCCGCCAGGCCGCGTGTGGCCAGCCGGTGCACCACAAGGTCCGAGTACCGCCGGATCGGCGAGGTGAAGTGGGTATAGTGGGTGGTGGCGAGCCCGAAGTGCCCCAACGGTTTCTCGCTGTAACGCGCCTGCTTCATAGAACGCAGGATCACCGTGGAGACCAGGTTTTCCTCCGGTCGATCCGCGAACTTGTCGATCGCGCCCTGCAAATCCTTCGGCTTGGGATCCTCGGGGACGCGAGCACCCAGCCCGCCCAGGAAGGTGCGGAGCGTCTCGACGCGGCTGGGGTCGGGCGGCTCATGGACACGATGCAGGAACGGTAGCTTCCGCCGGCCGGCCTCCCGGTCCACCACCTCGTTGGCGAGAATCATGAAATCTTCGATGAGTCGGTGGGCCTCGAATCGGACCACCCGCTGAATGTCCGTCGGGATCCCCTCCCGGTCCAGGACGACGCGGGCCTCGGGAAGGTCGAAATCGATGCTCCCACGCGCAGCGCGCTTCGCCCGGAGCTTACGACTGAGGCGCAGCAGGCCACGCACTGCTCCGTCCGTCTCCTCGCTTATGGACCCTCCGTCGATGACCTCCTGCGCATCCTCGTAGGACAGTTTATGCGCACTCCGGATCACCGACCGCACCAGCTCGTGGCCGCGCACCTCCGCATCGTCGTCCAGCTGCACGATCAACGATACGGCGAGGCGATCTTCGTGGGGTCGCAGGGAGCAGAGGTCGTTGGACAGGGCCTCGGGAATCATGGAGATCACCCGGTCCACCAGGTAGACGCTCGTGCCCCGGCGAAACGCTTCCTGGTCGATGGCGCCTCCCTCCTCCAGGTAGTGGGACACATCGGCAATGTGGACACCCACCTCCCACAGCCCGTCCTCGCCCCGCCGGAACGACAGCGCGTCGTCGTGGTCCTTCGCGTCGGCCGGGTCGATCGTGAAGATGAGCTGGCCTCGCAGGTCGCTCCGGTTCTCCAGGTCTTCCGGTCGGATGCCTCGTTCCTGCAGTCGGACCGCCTCCGCGACCACGTCCGGCGGGAAGTCCAGCGGCAGCTCGTGCCCGTAGGCGACGGCGAGCACGTCCACACCCGGCTCACCCAACCGGCCGAGCACACGGTCGACCTCGCCCGTCGGTCCACGATGCGCGTCGCCCCAGCTCACGAGCCGGACCCGGACCACGTCGCCCTCCTCCGCACCCCCGTTCTGACCCGGCGGAATGAACACGTCGCGGGTCAGCTTCTGATCCTCAGGCACGACGAACCCGAAGCTACGGGCCGGGTGGTAAACCCCCACGATGCTCTGCCGTGACCGCTCCAGCACCTTGATCACCGTCCCTTCGGGACGATCGCCTCGGCGCCGTCTCTCGATACGCGCGACCACGCGGTCTCCATCCACGGCCGACCCCAGGGCATTGGCCGGGACGAAAACGTCCGGGGCGTCCTCCACCGCTACGAATCCGGCTCCGCTGCGGATCGTCTGGAGATCGCCCACGACGAGATTGATCCTCTGTGGCAATGCATACCGCTGATTTCGGGCCCGGTATAGCACGCCCTCATCCACGAGCCGCGACAGGAACTCGCGGAACTCGGCCTGGTCGTCGGCGGGCACACCCAGGGCATGCCCGAGCTCCTTCGCCTTCAGGGGGCGGCGGGAATCCCGCTGGAGATGGTCGATGATGGATTCCGCCGTCACGGGCAATGTCATGGTGGGCCTTAGAAGTGGAGGCCGAACGTCACCTGGAAAGGCTCATCGTCCTCGAACGCGGAGTCGATGAACGAACGGGACACCCCGATGTCGAACCGGTCGTACCGCAGGGCCACACCGATCGCGGCGCCGGCGGCAAGCCCTTCCCCGAGCGTGTAGCCGGCACGGAGAAAAAGGGTCTGCTGCATATCGAGCTCGAGGCCGGCCGACGGTACAGGCGAGCCGAGGTCGCGGAGCTCGTCCTGCAGGTCCAGCGCGAGTCGCAGCGCCAGGAGCTCCTCGGTGCCGAACGGACCGAGAATGTCGTACGCCACGCCGACATGGACGCGCGCGGGGAACCGGCCCAGGGCGGCCGTATCGTCGAACCGGAGCGGCATGTTGACCAGCGCCACGCCCGCCTGGAGGGCCGGGTGCCAGCGTGGTGCGAACCGGTACCCCACGTCGGCGGCATGAGTGGTGGTAACCCGCTCGGCGCCTCCACAGACTCCGCGACAATCGATCCGCTCCTGGTGGAACTTGTAGTTCGCCCCTACGGCCATTCCACCCCCGATGTTCAACCCGAACGACCCCACGACCAGGTGGTCGCGGTACGAAAGCTCCCCGATCGTAAGGCCCTGTTCGTCCGTGCGCGGGATCGTCCCCTTGTCGAACAGCTGGTACGTCAGCCCGACGGCGCTCCTGCCCGGAGTGAGCAGGACGGTGAAGGCGTTGATGTCCACGAGGCTCCGGTCCGAATGGTGGACGACGAACGTATTGTCCGGAAGGCCCGCGAGTCCCGCCGGGTTGCGGAAGACCCCGTCCACTCCGGTGCCGGCCGTGATGGCACCGCCCATCGCGCTCGACCGCGCCCCCACCGGGACGAGAAGGAGAAGGCAACAGTCCTCATCCAGCTGGGGTGCCTGGGCCTGCGACGGGACGGCGATCGCGCTCAGCAGCACCGCAACGATGCACCACGCCCAGGCCTGGAACGCGCCACCGCGCCCACGAGCACCGGCACTCCTACACCCGGACTCATGCACTCGGCGTGAGGGGATGCGCTTCATCGATCAGCATGATGGGAATGTCGTCCCGAACCTCGTACCGGAGCAGGCAGTTGTGGCAAACCAGCTCTTCCGGCTCGGTCCTATGCTCCAGCTCACCCTTGCACTTCGGGCATACCAGGATCTCCAGCAGGCGTTCATCGAGCATGGATGCCTCGTCAATTCTGTTCCGTGACCCGGTACCCCAGGCGCTTCAGCGTAGCTGCCTTCCGGCGCCAGCCCGGCAACGGTTTGACCCATAGATCCAGGTACACCGGCCGACCGACAAAAGCTTCAATCTTGCTCCGGGCCCTGCTACCCAGCCGCTTGATCGCTTCGCCGCCCTTGCCAATCAGAATCCCCTTCTGGCTCTCCCGCTCCACGTAGACCCGCGCACTGATGTACACCGGATCATCAGCCTCACGGTACTCTTCGATCCGCACGACCGTCGCGTACGGTACTTCCTGGGCGTACTCCTCGAAGATCGTTTCCCGGATGAACTCCTCGACGAAGAACCGCACCGGCTGCGCCGCCAGCTCGTCCTCGGGATACAGGAACGGCGACACCGGTACCGAGCGGGACAGCGCCTCGCCGAGCTGGTCGAGTCCGGTCCCGGACACGGCCGAGATGACATGAGCGTCCCTCCCGAACTCCGTACGTGACCACCCCGACAGCCGGTCGATCATACCGGACGTGCCCACGTCCGCCTTGTTTATGGCGACGATCAACCGGTCGCGCGCCGCGCTCAGCCGGGCCCGGACGTCCCCGCTCGGAACCGGATCGTCGTCGCGCGTGGGATCCAGCAACAGCAGTACGGCGTCAGCATCCGCGATCGCCGCGAAGGCCTCCGTCAGCATCGACTCCTGCAGCAAGTATCTAGGTTCGATCAGGCCCGGTGTATCCACGAACACCAGTTGGACACCATCCCCGGTCAGGATGCCAAGCACCCGCTCCCTCGTAGTCTGTTCGCGCGGGGTCACGATGCTCAGCTTCTCTCCGATCAGGGCATTCATGAGCGTCGACTTCCCCGCGTTCGGCCGGCCGACCAGCGCCACCATACCGGCCCGCGTCTGCCCGTCTCCCACCGGTTCTTCGCCGGTGCCCGGCGATACGCTTTCCTCCGTCATCCGGCAATCTACTTTTCCTCGCGGGACGGCACAAAGGCACGGGCACAAGAAGCGAGCCCCGATCGCGTGGTTGCGACCGGGGCTCGCGGCGGATCGGCT
>CAYXJH010000060.1:0-13367 GCA_964465415.1 uncultured Gemmatimonadaceae bacterium | reverse complement strand
CGCCTCGGGCCGCCCGGGCCCGCCGACGTGGACGTGGTCCTTTCCGACGGCGTGCGCAGCACGGTCCCGGACCGGCAGTAGCGCCACGCGCGGATTGCTCCCCGGAGCCCGGCCCGCAGCCCGTCCGGCACCGCTCGGACGTGGCTAGGGGAGCTCCGTCCGGTTCCGCTTGGCGATCCCCTGCCTCTCCGTAGGGATGATGGTGATGCTGCCGTCGACTTCAAGCATGGCCCAGCGGACCTGGGCCAGCTCCTCGAGCCCGTACTTGTGGAGCTCGATCCGGATCTCCTCGGGCGAGATCCGCTCGCGCGCCATGACCTCGTCGACCATCGCGCCATGCCGGGCGAGGACGGCGGGCTTCCCTTCGGTGACGCGTCCGAACCATGGGTATCGGTAGGCGAGCACAGACGTTATGAAGACGAGGGTCAGGAGCGTTGACACACCGATGAACGCGGCCGTCATCGAGTAGTCCTGTCCCGTCAATGCCTTGCTGACGACTTCCGGGATGAGGAGCAGGGTGACGAGCTCGAAGGGCGTGAGCTGGCCAAACTCCCGCTTGCCCATGATGCGAAACCCGACCATGAGGAACAGGTATATGAGCGCGATGCGGATCACGATGTCCATGCTGGCACCTCAGGGCAGGATGAAGGTTCGAAAATCGACCGCGAGCACGTCCCCGTTGGGAGAGTTCACCCGGACGCCGCCGCGGTGGAGGCCGAACCGGACCGCCTCCAGCTCGACCGACACCCTGGCCGTGTCCCCGACCTCGAGATCCGGTAGCGGCACTTCGCCGGGCGCCGTGCGGTCCGGCGTCGCGCCGTGAACCGTGAAGTTCTCCAGGTACCCGCGGGGTATGGAAACCGTCAGGCCTTCGGCCTGATGGGCGGCGGCCGTCAGCACGATGCGCAGGTCGGCGCGGTGGGTGGCCCGGACCCGGGTCGGATACTCCACCACGATGTCCAGGCCGGGCGACGAAGCTCGCCCGACCTCGGTCCCGGTCTCCAGGAGCCCGAACGCGCCCACGACAGGCAGAATGGCGAGGAGGGCAATGCCCACGAGATGGCGCACGTGGAAGCGGCGACCGATCTCCGGCATCTCAGGCGGTGCGTCGGGTCGCGGATCGTGATCGGATGCTCTCGAGGGTGAGTCCATGGCTCGGTGCCCCGGAAAGAATCGGGCCGCGCCGCCGATTGTGGAGTGCGGGCCGTGATGACAGGTTCAGGGAGAGCACGAACGGAATGACCCTCCTCAAACGACAGCTCATGACCACCCGACACGACCACACCGCCCTCCCCGTGTTCGCGCTGATGACGGCGATCTCCCTCGGCTGCGCACCGGCTCCACCGCCGGATCCCGGGACCGACCCGGCCGCCCGTCCGGCCCAACAAACGGGCCCGGAGGTGGTGGCGGAGGCAGTCGGGGACGCGGAGGCGGTCGTCGAAGTCGATGTCGATGTCGATGTCGATGTCGAAGCGGAGCCCGCTGTTCGGGCGGGGATCGATGTCCTGCTGTCCGAGCGGTCGGATCTGCTCAGAGGCATGCGCGTCGGATTGATCACCAATCACACCGGCCTCGCGGGGCTCCACGGCGAGCGCGAGGGTGCCACCAGCACGATCGACCGACTCCACGGCCATCCGGAAATCCACCTCGTGGCGCTGTTCGGCCCCGAGCACGGACTGCGCGGCGAGGCGGAAGCCGGGGTGAGGGTAGCGGGAGGGACGGATCCCGCGACCGGGCTACCGATCTACTCGCTGTACGGTGAGACGCGGAGCCCACCGACCGAGGCCCTGGACGGGCTGGACGCCCTGATCTTCGATATCCAGGACATCGGGACCCGGTACTACACCTACGTGTGGACGATGACGCTCGCGATGCAGGCAGCGGCCGAACACGGCGTCCGGTTCGTGGTCCTGGATCGACCCAACCCGATCGGCGGCGAACTGGTGCAGGGGAACGTGCTTGACCCGGCGTTCGCCACCTTCGTCGGTCTCTACCCCGTGCCCATGCGTCACGGCCTGACGGCCGGCGAGCTGGCTCGCTACCTGAACGCCGAGCACGGGATCGGCGCGAGCCTCACGGTGGTGCCCGCAGAGGGCTGGCGCCGCGACCAGTGGTACGACGACACGGGGCTCGCCTGGATTCCACCCTCGCCCAACATGCCCTCGGTCGAGAGTGCCGCCCACTACCCCGGCACGTGCCTGTTCGAGGGCACGAACGTCTCGGTCGGCCGCGGCACGGACCGGGCGTTCCAACAGATCGGCGCGCCCTGGCTCGATCACGAGGCGCTGGCCCGGAGCCTCACCGAGCGCCAGCTGCCCGGCCTCCGGATCGAGGCCGTCGCCTTCACCCCGCAAGCCCCCGGCGACGGCAAGTTCGGCGGCGAGAGCGTGCGGGGCGTCCGTCTCCACGTAACGGACCGGGCGACGTACGATCCTGCCGTCACCGGCATCGCCCTCGTCGCCGACATCCACCGCCTCCACCCCGACCGCCTCACGTGGCGCGTGTCCCACTTCGACCGTCTGGCCGGCACCGACCATGTGCGCGCCGGTATCCTCGCCGGCCGCTCGGTCGAGGAGATCACCGCGCAGTGGCCGGCGCAGGTCGCGGAGTTTCGGACTCGGGCCAGGCCCTACTTGCTATACGACTAGGCTTTGTTCGACGCGCGCGGCGCGGCCCCGCCCTATCTCTCGCCCGCCGGCTCCAGCCGCAAGATCGGCGTCCGATCACCTCCGCGGTGATCGATGGCCAGGTAGATCAGGCCGTCCGGCCCCTGGCGAACGTCACGGATCCGCCCCATGCGCCGGACGAGCGTTTCCTCGTGCACGACCTGGTCCTCGTCCATCTCCAGGCGGGCCAGCTGCTCCCCGGCGAGCCCGCCGACGAACAGGTTGCCCTGCCACCGGGGGAACGCCTCGCCCGTGTAGACGAGCAGGCCCGATGTCGCGATGGACGGGGTCCAGAAGTGGACGGGCTCCTCCATTCCTTCGCGGCGGGTGGCCTCATGGATCGTCGCGCCGCTCCGGTACTGGACGCCGTGTCCGATGACGGGCCAGCCATAGTTGACCCCCGGCCGGATCAGGTTCAGCTCATCGCCGCCCTGCGGCCCGTGCTCGTTCTGCCACACGTGGCCGGTCTCCGGGTGGATCGCCATCCCCTGGGCGTTGCGGTGCCCGTAGGACCAGATCTCGGGCAACGCGTCGTCCCGTCCGACGAAGGGATTGTCGGCGGGTACACTGCCGTCGTCATGCAACCGCAGCGTGGTGCCGTAGTGGTTGGTGAGGTCCTGTGCCGGGTGCGAGGCCAGGTCGCCCTCCGGACGGGCCTGCCGGTCGCCGATGGTGACGAACAGGTAGCCGTCCCCGTCGAACGCGAGGCGCGAGCCGTGGTGCCCTCTCCCACCTGTCCATGCCACCGCCTCGAAGATCTCTTCCAGATCCACCAGCCGGTCGTTCTCGAAGCGCGCCCGGGCCACCGCCGTGGTGCCTTCCGAGTCGTCCTCGTTTGGCTTCGCGTAGCTCAGGTAGACGAGGCGGTTCGTCGCGAAGTCGGGGTGCGGGATCACGTCCAGCAGTCCACCCTGCCCGCCCACCCGGATCGGCGGCAGACCGGGCACCGGATCCGGGAGCAGCGCGCCTTGACGCACGACGCGGAGGCGTCCGGGCCGTTCGGTCACCAGCATGTCTCCACCGGGGAGGAACGCGAGGGCCCACGGGTGCTCGAGCCCGTCGACCACGGTGACCACGCGATAGTCGTGATGGGTCGAGCGATGCACCCGGTCCTGCCCAGGAACGGTCAGGGCCGCCACCGAAGCGAGTCCGGTGATGGCCAGGGCAACGACGACGAGCGCGACGGGGAAGCGGCGCATACGGAAGGTCATGAGGTCGGATCTCCGTGAGTGGAAACTGGATTGTCACGATGGGCACCGTTCACGGACCGGGCAAGGCCAGAAGGCGTCTCGGAACTGTGCCGGCGACCGCCCGCGCGTGCATGAAACCAGCCGTTCCGCACGGGGTACAGGTCCCAGACGCGAGCGCCAGGAGACGGAATGACCGCAGTCAACGCATCCGCCGGCACCCGGTTCCTCATCGGATCCGCTGGCCTGGTCCTGCTCGTCGCCGGTCTTCGCGCAGCCGCACCGATCCTGGTCCCGCTCGTCCTCGCGATCTTCATCACCGTCGTAAACTACCCGTTGCTCCAATGGCTCCGGCGCTATCGCGTCCCCACGCCGGCGGCGGTTCTGTTCGTCGTGCTCCTGACGTTTACGTTCCTCGGGCTGGTGGCGATGGTGGGGTCGGCGTCGCTCAGCGACATCCGGAGCGTACTCCCGGTTTACCTGGACCGGCTGCGCGAGCTCGAATTCGCCCTCATGGCCGCGCTCGACACCCGGGGCGTGCCGGTTCCCGACGGCTTCTACACGAACATGTTCTCCGAGCCCGAGCGGCTCATGGATCTGATGGGCGGGGTCGTGGTGCGGGCCGCGGGATTCCTCCAGTCCGCCTTGATCGTCATCCTGTTCACCATCTTCATGCTGTCCGAAGCCACCGGGTTCCCGTCCAAGCTGCGGGCGGCGATCGGTCGCGGCGATGCGGACCTGAGCCGGTTCGCCGGTGCCGTCCGCGACATCCAGCGTTACCTCGCCATCAAGACCGCCGTGAGCCTGGCCACGGGAACGTTGGTCGCGATCTGGCTGGCGGTGATCGGCGTCGACTTCCCCGTCCTCTGGGGGATGATGGCCTTCCTGCTCAATTTCATTCCGAACGTGGGCTCGCTCATTGCCGCCGTCCCCGCTATCCTGTTCACCATGCTCCAGCTCGGTCCGTGGAGCGCGGTGCTCGCCGCCGTGGGATATCTGACGGTGAACATCGGGTTGGGGAACCTGGTCGAGCCGCACCTGATGGGTCGCCGATTCGGCCTGTCTACGCTGGTGGTGATAATTTCGCTGGTGTTCTGGGGTTGGCTCTGGGGGCCGGTGGGCATGCTGCTGTCCGTGCCGCTGACGGTCGTGGTGCGGATTGCCCTCGAGTACACCGATGACCTGCGTTGGCTGGCCGTCCTGCTCAGCAACCAGTCGCGGCCCATCCCGGAGCCGGTGCGGGCGACGCCCACCCTGCGATCCGGCGGCGATGCCGGCCCGGAGCGCGGCGCCGCAGACCCGGATACGCCCATCGTGCCCGCCTGACCCGCTGTCCTCGGCCTGCTGCGCGCGGAACGTGCCTTGCCCTGCGGATCGAAATGTCCTGGTTTTTCCCTGAAAGGCCGTTGAATAACTTGGGTATGCCGCGCGCGGGGCGCTTGCGCGTGCTCAGCCAACGAACGAGGAAGAGGTATAGCAACGCTATGGCGACGACGAGAGACGCCGGATCAGCCGCGCGACCGCCCCGCGCCCTGCGGGTTACGGGCGGCACGGGGACCGTCTGCGTCGTTAGCGCTCCTCGGAGTAGCTACGGCTACGCCACCGTCGCGCTGCCTGGGATCGGCCCCGTGGCGACCGTAACGCGGCGCACCCCAGTTCCTCAACGGCCTTCTAGGCGAAGAAACGAATGAAGCTCCTCGCGCGCGCCCGCGGGCTCGTCGGCGACCCGTGGCTCGCGGTCCTGGTGATCGGGCTGTCGCTGTTCGGCGTGGCCATGATCTATTCCGCCGGCGTCCTGGACACGCCGCGCCGGGCCATCAGCGGGCTGTGGCAGCGCCAGCTGCTGTGGCTCACCATTGGGTCGGTCCTCGCCGTCATCATCATGTGGCGGGTGCAGCTGCGCTGGCTCGAATGGGCGGCCTGGCCATTCTACCTGTTCACCATCATCCTGCTGGTGGCGACGTTCTTCATCGGCACCGGCTACGGCACAGGCCAGGCTACGAAGCGCTGGCTGGACCTGGGGCCCATCCTGCTCCAGCCCGCGCAGTTCGCGAACCTGGCGGCGGTGCTCATCCTTGCCCGCATCGTGGGCGCATGGCGAGCGCCGCCCCAATCGGTGTTCCAGCTCTGGTTGCCGATCCTGATCGTGATCATTCCCATGGGGTTGGTCGTGGTCCAGCCCGACCTGGGCACCGCCCTGGTCTTCGTGGTGGTCCTCCTCGCCGCCTTGTTCTGGGGTGGCACGCCGGCGGGCGTGCTGTTCATGCTGATCAGCCCGGGCATCGGACTCCTCCTGGCGTTCAAGCCGTGGGCATTCAGCCTGTACATGATCGGGCTGGTCGCGTTCGTGCTGCTCTACCGACCGCCCACGCGGGACACGGTGTACGTCCTTGCCACGAACCTGGCCGCCGGGACCATCGCCATCCCCCTGTGGGAGTCCCTGGCGCCGTATCAACGGAACCGCCTGCTGGTGTTCATGGATCCCGGCATGGACCCACAAGGCGCCGGCTACCAGCTCATCCAGTCGCAGGTCGCCATTGGCGCCGGCGGCCTCACCGGCCAGGGCTTCACCCTGGGCACACAGAAGCGGCTGGACTTCCTGCCCGAACAGCACACGGACTTCATTTTCAGTGTGGTCGGTGAGGAGTTCGGGTTCATAGGCACGACGACCGTGCTCCTGGTCCTCGGCCTCATCTTCTGGCGCATGACCCGGGTCGCCGAGCGGACCCCGGACCCCTTCGGCGGCATCCTCACGTTCGGGATCCTGAGCGTGTGGTTCACCCACTCGGTCGTGAACATCGGCATGACCATCGGCGTCATGCCCATCACGGGGATCCCGCTGCCGTTCCTCAGTTACGGAGGATCCTTCCTCCTGGTGACGTTCCTCGGCTTCGCCATGGTCCAGCGCGCGGCAGCCGAGAACCGCCCCTATTGAGCGACTGGCCCGGCTCGCCCACGGTGGCGAGCCGGGCACGACGTAACGGTCGACATCGTGCCCGGCGCCGTGTAGCTTGGTGCCGTTCCGGCGACCCCCCGTCCCATGCGACCACCCCGACAGCGATGAGCGCTCGAGAGACGGCCGGCGTTGCGGGCACCATGCCGCTCATGGAACGCCTCGGCCTGCACCGCCCGGAGCTGCGCGCATGGGCCATGTACGAATGGGCGATCACGGGGATGTGGGCCATCATCGTGGCCACCGTATTCCCCATCTACTACCAGACGGTTGCTGCCGCCGGCCTGCCCGGGACCGTGGCGCTCCGCAACTTCGCGTTCGCCACAACCCTCGGTATCGTCCTGGTCGCCGTGGTCGCGCCGGTCCTGGGCGCGATCACCGACCGGGCCGCGATCAAGAAGCCGCTGCTCGCCGGCTTTGCCGCCATCGGCATCATCAGCTCGGGGCTCCTCTTCCTGGTCCAGGAAGGGAACTGGCTCATGGGGCTGGTCTTCTTCGTCCTGGTCAATATCGGCGCCAACGGGAGCATGGTATTCTACGACGCCCTCCTCCCCCACGTCGCCCGCTCGCACGAGGTGGACCGGGTTTCGACCGGCGCATTCGCCGTCGGCTATCTCGGCGCCGGCCTGCTCCTGGCGTTCTGCCTGCTCATGATCCAGATGCCGGGGCTCTTCGGCCTTCCGGAGGGTACCCTCCCGGCGCGCCTCTCCTTCGTCGCCGTCGCTATCTGGTGGGGCGTGTTCTCCATCCCTCTCTTCCGACGCGTCGCCGAGCCCCCGCCGGAGGCGCTGCCCGGTGAGGCACTGGCCCAGGGTACCGTCCGCTTCGCCCTGCGTCGCATCGCAACCACGTTCCGCTCCCTCCGCTCCTACCGGAACGCGTTCCTGCTGCTGATCGCCTATCTCATCTACGGGGACGGCATTGGAACGATCATCCGCATGGCCACGATCTACGGCGCCGAGCTCGGCATCGCGCAGGGTCACATGATCGGCGCCATCGTCATGGTCCAGTTCGTCGGCGTGCCGTTCTCCTTCCTGTTCGGCACGCTCGCCGGCCGGATCGGCACGAAGCGGGCGCTCTTTTTCGGGCTCCTGGTCTACACCGCCATCACCGTCCTGGGCTACTTCATGACCGCCCCCGTCCACTTCTGGGCACTGGCCTTCCTGGTGGGCACGGTACAGGGCGGGACCCAGGCGCTCTCCCGGTCCCTGTTCTCATCCATGATCCCGGCGTACAAGTCGGGCGAGCTATTCGGGTTCTACGGCGTGATGGACAAGTTCGCCGGGATGATGGGCCCCACCGTCATGGGCTTGGTCGCCGCCGCCACCGGCTCGACCCGGCTCGGCATCCTCTCCGTGCTCTTCTTCTTCATCGTCGGGGCCGCCCTCCTCTTCATGGTCGACGAGGAGGAAGGCCGCCGGGTGGCGCGGGAGGAGCAGGCGCTGGCGAGGCCACTGACTTAGGGGGGGATTGGGAGGGGCGTGGGCATCTGCCGTTCGGTCGCCGCTTCGTGGGGCCGAGGCCTCGACCCCCCGCCCGGGCCACAGCCACCCCTCCCGACTCCAAAGCCCCCAACCTCCCGCGCTCACCTCTCGCGCAGAATCCAAGCTACCGGGTCCGGCTCGCCGGTCGGGATCGCCACGTCCGGCGGCACCCCGACGCCGTCGACCGGGTGGTGGGGTAGTCGTTTCGACCGCGTGGTCGGGTGATACAGGACCAGCGCGCCGCCTGGCATGCTGGCGCCCCGGACATTGCCGAAGTCCAGGATACCGGCGGTCGGCTGCCCGTAGATCGTTACCTTCCGGCTCTGGCGGGCGGCCAGCAGGAATTGTTCGCAGCTGCTGGCGCACCCGCCGTCGACCAGGACATCGACCCTGCGAGGTCGCTCCAGGACCGCCTCCTCCTCGTGCGTGCGGTCTGGGAACGGGTACCAACCGCCTTCCGCGGTCTTCATCTGCTCGACGGAGCTGGCCAGGCCCGTCCGGATCCCGTCCGCCAGCGTCGTGTCGGCCGCGAGCTGCTCGTTGACGCGGATGTTGTCCACCGTGGCGAGGGCTTCGTTCGAGACAATGTGGATCGGGTCCGTATACACCAGCGGGATCAGATGCCGGTAGTTGTAGTCCGACCCCCCGCCGTTTCCACGCAGGTCGACGAGCAGGCGGTCTGCGGCCGCGATCCGCTCGCCCTCGGCCTCGAACAGCGAGTCCATGGGCTGCGTGCGGTCGAACGACGGGAGCTGGATCAGGATGGTGCCGGGCTCCAGCTCCCGGGCGGCAAAGGTCAGGTTGAGGAGGTTGTCGATCGAATCCCGGGGCAGATCGTCCGGTGCGGCCGGCCACTCGCGGAACCAGACGAACGACCCGTCCAGCACCAGGGCGTTCCGCCTTACGTGACCCGTCCAGGCGTTCTCCGAGTGGTCACGCATGAAGAACCGCACATCATACTCGTCTCCATCGCCCGGCTCGAAGATCGCCTTGACCTGACCCGGCACCCACCACACCGAGTCGGCCCGGAGAATGCTCATGGTGAACCGGTCGCCGGAATCCTCGTCGCGCAACACGACGCCCCGGTAGGCGCCATCCGCGTTCTCCCAGATTCCTTCGATCGGTGAACGGCCGTCCCCCAACGACGCCAGGCGCCGGCGCGCCTCGGGCTCGGTGAGGTCGCGGCGGGGCCAGTCCGCGAAGCGATCGCGGATCGCCTCGTCCGTGGGTTGGCCCGCCGATCCGGTCCCCGGCGCGGCCTCCACCGACCGCCGCACGCTGAGATGGCCATCCTCGAAGAACGCGACCCACTTGCCCAGCAGGGCATCGCAGTCCGCTGGCGTCGTCGACTGGGCGGCCCCGGCCCGGAGACGATCCAGCAGCGCGGCGTAAGCAATCGCGCGATCGCCAGCCGTCTTCGTCTCGAAGCCCGAGTAGTTGCGGGAAGCGTAGTCCGCGGCCCAGTCGAGCTCAGCCAGGCAGGAAGGGGTTGCGTCCATCCCGGTAAGTGCGCCGGCCCCGGGCGGGGCGGTCGTGTCCTGCGCCGGTGTGCCGTTCGCCGTCGCTGCCATGGCCGCCGCCGTGACCGCGACGACGAGCGCAGGAAGCGCGCGGAGCCGGGCTCGGTTCTGTCCGTGCATTCGTGCCTCGCTGATGAGGGTACAGCGCAGACATACGCGCGCCGCCCGGGCGGGGTTTCAGCCGACTCGCCCGTTCCCCTCCTCCCCCTCGAGCACGCGCTCGTGGGCCGCCAGCGCCGCGTCGTCAAACAGGGCGAACCGGATCCGCTCGACCGACTCGAGCGCGGGCGACCGCTCCAGGACCGTGCCCAGGGCGATCCGGGCCGCGAGCTCCACCGGGAAGCCGAACGCGCCCGTGGAAATGGCGGGGAAAACGATGGAACGGATGCCGTACGCCTCCGCCAACCGCAATGCCTCACTGTAGCAGGACTTCAGGAGTGCAGCCGACGGCTCGTCCTGCCCGTAGACGGGTCCAAGGCAATGGATCACCCAGCGATTGGGCAGACCATGGCCCGACGTGATCACCGCCTGCCCCGGCTCGATGGGCGCCAGCGGCCGGCACTCCTCGGCCAGGCCGGGTCCCGCGGCGCGGTGGATTGCTCCCGCCACGCCGCCACCGGTGCGGAGCTCCGCGTTGGCCGCGTTCACGACCGCATCGAACCCGGGCTGGTCCGCGATGTCGCCGATGACCAGCTCGAGTGTGATTCCGGCCTCGTTCATCCTGTCTCCGCGGTCTGTGGGTTCCGACATCTACCTGACCAAAACCACCATGGCGTGCTCGGCAACCTCGAGCACCTCGCCTCCCGCGATGGACCGATCCCCGCCGTCACCCGTGGGATGGGTCGTGTCCAGCTCCACGCGCCACGCCCCTTCGATGTCGGCCGGGAGCCTGAACGTGACCGGGTCGCCGTTCGCGTTGAGCAGGAACAGGAGGTCGTCGTCCATGATTAGCTCGCCGCTGGCATCCACATCGCCCAGCGCATTGCCGCCTAGACGGAAGGCGAGAGCACGGGTCCAGTCGGCGGACCACTCCTCGTCGGTCATCGCATGCCCGTCGGGCGCGATCCACGTGATGTCCGGGATGTCCGAGCCCCGGACCTCGACACCCTGAAAGAACCGGCGCCGCCGGAGCGCCGGGTGATCCTTGCGCAGCTGGATGGCGCGCCGGGTGAACTCGAAGAGCTCGTGTGCCCGGTCGTCGAGATCCCAGTCGAGCCAGCTGATCTCGTTGTCCTGGCAGTATGCGTTGTTGTTGCCGCGCTGTGTCCGGCCGATCTCGTCACCGGCCAGGATCATGGGCACGCCCTGTGAACAGAGGAGCGTTGTGAGGAAGTTCCGTTTCTGCCGCTCCCGGATCTCGTTGATGACCTGATCGTCGGTGGGTCCCTCGGCGCCGTGGTTGGACGAGATGTTGTGGTCGTGGCCGTCGCGGTTCCCTTCCCCGTTCGCCTCGTTGTGCTTCTTCTCGTAGCTGACCAGGTCGTGCAGCGTGAAGCCGTCATGGGCGGTCACGAAGTTTATGCTGGCGGTGGGCCGCCGGCCGTCGCTGCCGTACAGGTCACTGGAGCCCGTAAGCCGGTAGCCCAGCTCGGCCATCGTGTGCCGGTCACCGCGCCAGTACGAACGGACGGCATCACGGTACTTGCCGTTCCACTCGCCCCACAGGACCGGGAAGTTCCCGACCTGGTAGCCCCCGGGCCCCAGGTCCCACGGCTCGGCTATGAGCTTGACGCCCGAGATAATGGGATCCTGGTGAATGATGTCGAAGAAGGCGGATAGTCGGTCCACCTCGTGGAGCTCCCGGGCCAGCGTCGCGGCCAGGTCGAACCGGAATCCGTCCACGTGCATCTCCGTGACCCAGTACCGCAGGCTGTCCATGATCAGCTTGAGCACCTGCGGGTGCAGCATGTTCATGCTGTTGCCGGTCCCGGTGTAGTCCATGTAGTAGCGGGGCTCGTCCTCCATCAGGCGATAATAGGCCCGGTTGTCCAGGCCTCGAAACGACAACGTAGGGCCCAGGTGGTTTCCTTCCGCCGTGTGATTGTATACGACGTCCAGGATTACCTCGATCCCCGCGGCGTGCAGCGACTTCACCATGTTCTTGAACTCGACGACCTGCCCGCCACGGTCGCCACCGCTGGAGTATCGCGCGTCGGGCGCAAAGTAGTTCAGCGTGTTGTAGCCCCAGTAATTGCGGAGCCCCTTCTCCACCAGGTAATGATCGTCGAGGAAGTGGTGGACCGGCATGAGCTCGATGGCAGTGACGCCCAACCGGGTCAGGTGTTCGATGAAGGCCGGCGAGGCGAGGCCGGCGTAGGTCCCCCGAAGCGGCTCGGGCACGTCCGGATGCAGCGCGGTGGCGCCCCTGACGTGCGCTTCGTATATGACCGTCTCGCTCCACGGCGTCCGCGGATGCCGGTCCTCCCCCCAGTCGTACGACGGGTCGATCACCACCCCCTTCGGCATCCCCCAGGCGCTGTCCCGGTCGTCCAGGCTCAGGTCTCCGTTCGGGTGACCCAACCGGTACCCGAACACCGGGGCGTTCCAATCGACACGGCCGGCCACAGCCCGCGCGTACGGATCGAGGAGCAGCTTGGCAGGATTGAAGCGGTGCCCTTCCGCCGGGGCTCGCGGCCCGCGGACACGGTACCCGTACAGCAGGCCCGGCCCCACGCCCGGGATGTAACCGTGCCATGTATGAGCCGAGACTTCACGGAGCCGGAGCGAATGGGTCTGGACGGACGGGTCGTCGCCGTCGAACAGGCAAAGCTCGATTTCGTGCGCGTTCTCGGAGAACACGGCGAAGTTCACGCCGTGGCCGTCCCAGGTCGCACCGGTCGGGGCCGGCGAACCGCGAAGGATTTTCATGCTACGTCGTTATGCAGGTGAGGGGGCCGTGGGCCGGGGCGTGCCCCGGCGCCTTCCGCGTCGCGCACCGATCATGCCGGGATCACCTGGGGCGAACTTGCCATGCGGACGGCGTAAGTCTATTCGTGTGCCATGCACCTGCTCGAATCCGCGGCCGACCGGGCGATCCGGTACCTCGCCGGAATCGGTGACCGGCCGGTCATGCCGCCTGCGGAGGCCGTGGCGAGGCTCGCGTTGCTCGATGAGCCGCTACCCGACGGTCCCGATGACCCGGCGCACGTCCTGGAGTTGCTCGACGCCGTCGGCTCGCCCGCCACCATGGCCATGGCCGGCCCCCGGTTCTTCGGCTTCGTGATCGGCGGTTCGCTGCCGGTTGCACTGGCCGCGAACTGGCTGGCCACGGCATGGGACCAGAACACGGCCCTCCATGACGTCACCCCGGCGACGGCGACATTGGAGCGCGTCGCGCTGGGCTGGCTGCTGGACCTGTTCGGGCTGCCGACCACCGCGGGCGGCGCGTTCGTGACGGGTGCGACCGTCGCGAACTTCACGGCGCTCGCCGCCGCCCGGAACGCGATCCTGAGGCAGGTCGACTGGGATGTCGAAGCGGACGGCCTGTTTGGCGCGCCGCCCATCACGGTGGTCATCGGCGCCGAGGCGCACCCCACCCTGATCAAGTCCCTGGGCAT